>JBDSEC010000069.1:0-6204 GCA_039920205.1 Pyrinomonadaceae bacterium | reverse complement strand
GACACCTCGTACGAGAAATCTACATGGCCCGGGGTGTCGATCAGATTAAGGACATATTGCTGACCATCGGCGGCTTTGTAGTCCAACCGGACCGCATGCGCCTTGATGGTGATGCCGCGTTCCCGCTCAAGGTCCATGTCGTCCAGGACCTGCGCCTCCATATCCCGGTCCGCCACGGCGCCGGTAAGTTGAAGCAATCGGTCCGCCAGGGTCGATTTCCCGTGATCAATATGGGCAATAATGGAAAAATTTCTGATTAAATTCGGATTCATAAATACACAATCGGCCGAAAGCGCTATACTTTAACTGGAATCAGCGCCTTCGGTGGACCAAACGGCATAAAGGCCGACCCTTAAAAATAGCAAACCGTGCGGTAAACCGCACGTAGACGCGTTCATCGTCCCGGGGAAACAATATCTTGACAGGCTAGAAGCCACAGTGTTATTCAATTTTTAGGGACTTTTTTGCGACGGGCCGCGCCGCAGGGATTTTTCCGCCACGCCAGACCCATGACCACGCGAAACGCCAGCTCTCCAGCCAGAACAGCAAACGTGCCCGATGCGCGCGCGCAATCTATCCTGGCCGCGATTATTAACGAACATTTACAAACCGGCGAACCGGTGGGGTCTAAGACCATCGCCGAGCGTTTTGCCCGGGCCTCGGGTTGGAGCCCGGCCACCATCCGCAATGTGATGGGTTCACTGGAAGATAGCGGAATGGTTGAACAACCGCATACGTCGGCCGGCCGGGTGCCGACCGCCAAAGGCTACCGGTTTTACGTGGATTACATTATCAGTGAATCACCTTTGGCTCGGGCCGATGTCGAAGCGATCAATTCCCTGCTGGCCACCACCGCCGGCGAATTAGGCGGTGGACCGAACTTGTTAGAAAGAACCTCGCAACTGCTTTCGAGTTTGTCCAAGAATGTCGGAATCGTGGTTTCGCCCTCCCTCGCCGACGATCGGTTAGAACATATCGAGTTCGTAAAGCTGGCCGATAAACGCATCTTGGTGGTACTGGTTTCGGCTCCCAATATCGTTCACAACAAGATCATCCGGGTTAACGAAGAGTTGAGTCAGGCGGAATTGGAATTGACCGCGCGTTATTTGAATTCTGAGTTCAGCGGCAAAAGCCTGATCACCATTCGCGCCGAGATCGTCGAATTGATGCGTCAAGAAAAAGCGCTCTACGATCGGTTGATGCGCAATGCGATCGTGCTTTGCAGCACCAGCCTAGACGGGGAACAGTCAGTATCAGGCGATGTTTATGTGGATGGCACTTCGAATATTCTGGCTCAACCGGATTTCGCCGACGTCGAGCGCATGCGCGAGCTTTTCCGAACTTTCGAAGAGAAATCGCGGTTGGTGAAGATACTGGGCGAATGTATCGATCGCGACGGCACGTTGGCCGGCAGCGTGCGGGTTGTGATTGGGACCGAACATGCCGCCACCGCTATGCAAGACTGCTCGTTGATCACGGCTCCGTATCGAGTTGGTTCGGGCGGTGCCAGGGGAACGATCAGCGTGGTCGGACCGATGCGTATCGAATATGCGCGATTGATCACCGTGGTCAATTATATGGCCCGGATGGTCGAACAGATGTTTACTCCCGTCGGCGAAGGCCACTAGCGGAACGGCGACCGGATCGCCCGGGCATTAGGCCGCATGAGATCATGAGTTCAGACCACGAAGACAACGCGCGTAAGATACCGATCCACTTCGCTGGTGACGAAGACAAGTTTGCCCTGGAGCCGGAAGTGTTGACCGATGACTCGGCATCCGAAATTGAAGCCATAGCGGACCCGGGCCACGAATTTGATCTAACGGCCGATGATGGTTCCGAGATCATAGATGCGGATTCGGCGCCATCGCTTTCCGAGATCCTAAAGGAACTCGAGGCCCAGGATCAGGCCGAGGCCGAGGCGATGGCCAAATTGCAAACGGCCGAATTGGAACCTGCGAGCGTAACCAAAGGCGAGCGCGCCACGGCCGCGTTGGCGCATCAGGCATTGACCGAACTGGCCGGTCTGCGCGCGGAAAACGCGCAGTTGCGCAAGCGGGCCACTGACGCGGAAGTGTCAAAGTTGGATACGTTGGATCGATTGCTTCGTTTACAGGCTGATTTCGACAATCTGCGCAAGCGAACCGAGCGCGAGCGCGGTGATAGCCATTCACGGCTGGTGATCGATCTAGCGAAGAAATTGTTGCCGGTGATCGACAGCATCAGCCGCGCGTTAAAGGCCGAAGATAGCTTTCAAGCCGCGGAATCTGAGGAATTTCGTCACTTCCTGGGCGGCGTTAGTTTGATCAGCAAGCAGTTGAATGATGTCTTAGAGAGCTTTGGCATCGAGGCCATACCCGCGATCGGACAGCGGTTCGATCCGAATTTTCACGAGGCGGTTGCGACCGAGCTAAGTGATGAATTGGCGCCGGACGTGATCACTCAGGAACTTGCGCGTGGATACCGAATGGGGAGTAAGTTGCTGCGGCCTTCGATGGTCAAAGTTTCCAGCAAGCCGTGATTCGATGGTCAATGACGGCCGTGTACTTCAGGTTCGTCCGCGGGGTTCTCACTAAATATTATGGGTAAAGTTATTGGCATTGATCTGGGTACGACGAACTGCTGCGTGGCGGTCATGGAGGCCGGCACCATTCAGATCGTCCCTAATAAAGAGGGCGGACGCACGACCCCCAGTGTGGTTGGCTTTACCGATAAAGGCGAGCGCCTGGTCGGTCAGATCGCCAAGCGACAGGCCGTCACCAATTCGTCCAACACCGTCTATGCCGTCAAACGATTGATCGGCCGCAAATTCGGCTCGGCCGAAGTACAGCGGATGAAAGATACCGCTCCGTTCGAGATCGTTGACACCCCAAATGGCGACGCCCACATTCGGGTGCAAGGCCGGACCTACAGTCCGCCCGAGATCTCGGCGATCATTCTGCAGCGGTTGAAATCAGCCGCCGAGGATTTTCTCGGCGAAGGCGTTTCCGAAGCGATCATTACCGTCCCCGCCTATTTTGACGATACGCAGCGACAAGCCACGCGCGACGCCGGCAAGATCGCCGGCCTGCGGGTCGAACGCATCATTAACGAGCCCACAGCAGCAGCGTTGGCCTACGGCATGGGCCGGACCGAATCGGAACGGATCGTGGTTTACGATCTGGGCGGCGGCACGTTCGATATTTCCATTTTGGAAATGAACGACGGCGTGTTCGAAGTTTTGGCCACCTCGGGCAATACATTTCTGGGCGGCGAAGATTTCGACGAACGTATCATCACCTGGATGGTGGACCAGTTTGCGGACGAGACGGGGATCAATCTGCGACAAGACCGTTTGGCGCTCCAGCGATTGAAGGAAGCGGCCGAACGGGCCAAGTGCGAGCTCTCGACAGTGACCGAATCGAGCATCAACCTGCCGTTCATTGCGGCCGATGCATCGGGCCCGAAGCATTTCAATAAGATGCTAACCCGCGACAAGTTCGAAGAGCTGGTCAAGGATCTGGTCGAACAAACCGTCGAGCCCTGCCAGAAAGCATTATGGGACGCCAAACTGCAAGCGGATGCCATCGACAAGGTGATCTTGGTTGGCGGGCAGACACGGTCACCAATTATCTGGCGCACGGTGACCGAAATGTTTGGCCGCGAACCATCGGCCGAGATCAATCCGGACGAAGTCGTGGCCATGGGTGCATCGGTGCAGGGCGGCGTTCTGGTCGGAGACATTAAGGACATCGTGCTGTTGGACGTGCTACCGCTTAGCCTCGGCCTAGAGACACGCGGTGGGTTGTTCACCAAGATCATTGAACGCAACGCCACCATTCCACTGCGTAACAGTTTGACGTTCACCACCGTGGTGGATAATCAATCGACAGTGGAGATCCATATTCTGCAGGGCGAACGCGAGATCGCCAAAACCAATCGTTCCTTGGGTAAATTTGAATTGGTCGGTATCGCACCCGGGCCGCGCGGGGTTCCGCAGATCGAGGTTGCGTTTGAAGTCGATGCCAATGGCATCGTCAATGTTTCGGCCACCGATAAGAACACCGGCCTGAAGCAGGACATGAAGATCACGCCATCATCGGGCCTTTCACCGGACGAGATCGACCGCTTGATATCCGAAGCTGAAAGCTCTATTGAGCTGGATCGCCGTTCGAAAGAGATCATCGGCATGCGAAACAAGCTAGACAGCCTAGTCAAGAACACGCAAAAGACGATGGCGGAATTTGGCAAAGGACTTTCGCAGGAGGAACGCCTCGATGCCAGCAAGACCCTGTCCGAGGGCGCTTCGGCCGTGATGTCGGACAGCCCCGAAGAGATCACCCGCTGCATGGAAGCGGTCGAAGGCGTCGCCGCACATTTAACGATGGCGATGTTGAACGCACCGACGGACTGATGGGGAATTGAATCATTGGGTGATTGAGTGATTGAATCATTGGGTGATTGTGTCATTCACAAGCGAAATACTGTGACACGCTCTTCACCGCGTAGCGGTCGTTCGATTGTAGACGTGGGTTTTAACCCACGGTAATACAAAAAAGTCCCGCGTCGCGTAGCGACGCATCGATTTTTCCCACGCCGAACATCCCGGTCCAAGCACCGGTGATGGCGATTCAATGGGCTTGCGCACTTCTTTTCCCGTCTCACCCATCTAACTTGAAACCGCACACGCCAAAATCGTTTCAAGTCCATCGGCCTATTGACCCAATGACCCAATGACTCAATTCTTCTTCACCGCCACTACCCTAAAACCATTAAGGTAATAGCGGCCATCAGGTGAATTTGCGTTGCGCGCGGCCGAGCGCGCGCCCGCCGCCTCGTTGGCAAATGTTCCGCCCCGGATCATACGGGATGAACCGGTTGCGGGCCCTTTAGGGTTAGCTGCCGGCGCGGCTTTGTAAGGTCCTAGCCAATCCTGACACCATTCCTGCACATTTCCGTGCATGTCATACAGACCAAACGCATTTGCCGCAAAACTTCCTACGGTCATTGACTTGCCGCGCGCTACGCCCTTTGGAGCGCCGCCATAGGGCTTTGTGCCGTCAACGTTGGCCTGATCTGAAGACAGCTTCGGACCGTACGAGAACGCCGTCATTCCGCCCGAGCGGCAGGCGTACTCCCACTCGGCTTCTGTCGGCAAGCGGTAGGTCAAGGGGCCGCCCAAAGCATTCAGTTTACGAAAGAATTCTTGCGTGTCGGGCCACGATACATTCTCGACCGGGCAACGGTCACAACCGGCGTTTTGCGACGGGTTGGTGCCCATGACGGCGCGCCACTCAGCTTGCGTCACCTCGTACTTGCCGATCTTGAAGGCCGACAGCGTCACCTCGTGCTCAGGCCCTTCCGTGGTTCGTCGCTCGGCTTCGGCAAACGGCGAACCCATGATGAAAGTGCCGGACGGCAATTGAACCAATTCGATCTTTGGGTCCTTGGGTGGGCGACGCGGCCGCGGTTTGCCGGGATTTGCCTGCGCCAGAACCCCGGCGCCCGCGCAAAACAACAATCCCAACGCCAACATAGACTGACAGCAATTTCGAATCCGCATTTACCGTACCTCCCTAAAGTGGTGTCACACTAACACACGTCGAACTGAAGTTTGGCATCCGGCAGGTTTCGGGAACATAATCAAATTGGTGAACGGAATCGTCCCGCTCGATTGCTTAGGCATATGGATCGACAATGGATCGGAAACAGGAGTCGTGAAGAAATTGGAATTATCTGGTGCCGTACCGGAAATACCCGTCACGGATCTGAATCAGGCGTTGGCCTATTACCGGAATAATCTTGGCTTTACCATCGATTGGGAGGACGCGGAACTTGGTCTGGCCGGGATCTCAAACGGAAATTGCCGCGTGTTTCTGGCGAACGCGGAATTTCGCCACGAACGCGGAAATACCGGACCAGTTCTGACCTGGCTGAATTTGGGGAGCAAGGATGAAGTGGACGAATTGTACCGGATTTGGACCAGCAGCGGCGCAATTGGGATCTCGGAGCCAGAGTCAAAACCTTGGGGCTTGCACGAGTTCATGGTGAAAGACCCGGACGAGAACCTGTTTCGTGTATTCTATGACTTTGGGACAGCTGATGGTGGAAAGAGTAACCGCTGAAATTGAACATTCAAGAACTTGGGTATCAGAAGACACCGCTGGGCGACCTTACCCTTCGCCGGCGGCCGGAACCGCTTTTGCGGAACCAGGAAGTGTTCGA
>JBDSEC010000068.1:0-4954 GCA_039920205.1 Pyrinomonadaceae bacterium | reverse complement strand
TGGGCAGCATTAACGGCGTGAACAACGCGACCGCCGATACAAAGGTCGGTATCGGCACCACCACACCAAAAGCAAAACTGGACATCACCGGCGGCAACATTCTGATCGGTTCGCCCGGTCAGGGGATCATCTTGAAGTCGCCCGACGGTTCAACTTGCAAATTACTTTCGATCGACAATGCCGGCGCGATGGTCTTGGCGGCCGCGCCCTGTCCGTAATGACCAGACGGACGCCCAAAGATCGGCAGATCAAGCACTGCAGCAAACCCGCGCTGGGACGGCCAGCAAGAAATAGAGGAGAAATTGTGAACCACAAAAACCTAGGCCAACGATCGTTTCCGATCCTGCTTTTGATGTTACTTTGTGCAACCTCGATAATGGCGCAAACAACCGCCTTCAATTACCAAGGTAAACTGACGGATGGCGGCAGTCCGGCCACCGGCGCCTATCTACTGCAGTTCTCGCTTTTTGATGCGCCCGTGGGGGGGAACAAAAGCGGAATTACGCTCTCGGATGTGGCGGTCACCGCGACCCAAGGTGTTTTCAGCACACAACTTGATTTCGGCGCCAGCGTCTATACCGGCGAAGACCGTTTCCTGGAGATCGCCGTCCGACGCAACGTGGGCGAAACCTATGTAACGCTAAGTCCACGTGAAAAGATCGCTTCCTCACCCTACTCGGTTCGGACGCTTTCGGCGGCCCAGGCCGATGTGGCACTAGATGCCAATAAACTTGGCGGCGTTGACGCCAGCGAATACGTAACGACGACTTCGGTAGGAAGTTCATTTATCCGCAACGGACTTACGCAACAAACAGGCAATTTTAATATTACCGGCCTTGGGGTACTCGGCGGTAATCTCGGCATTGGCACTATCCCGCAACTCGATCTGCGCCTGGACGTAAACGGCAACGCCACCTTCAGAACCGCTAACGGGAATGTGAACTTTGGTACGCCGAGCGGAGAAACCGGCCTAACGATCACCGGTACAAACCGCGCCGATATCAGATTTGACGGGACGACGCTTAAATTGCTCGCGGGAACTGGTACGGGTGCGATGGCGAGTACCAACGGCATAAACGTAAATAGATTTGGAAATGTCGGCATCGGAACGGTAACGCCGAACACCCGTCTGACCTTGAACGGGGGAACGCCGTGGACCGCGAACGGATGGACTGCATCGATGAATTTGCAAAACGCTTCCGCGCTCGGCTGGGAAGCAAACGCTTCCGGTCAACAATTCGGCATCGGTCAAACGGGCGGCGGTTTATTTTTTTTCCGCACCAACAGCGTTTTCGGAAACACGGCGGGGCCAGCCAACTACGATCTGCAGATCAGTGATACGGGCAATCTACTTCAACCGCTCAACCGCAACGGAGTGGTTAAAGCCATAGCGTTCGTGCGGGTTGTGCGCGATTGTTTCGGGGGATCTTGTTCGACTTTAACGCCAAGCATCGTCAACTGTTTCAATTCGTTGACCAACAGCACCACGGGAAACTGCGGATTTTCGCTGCCCGCCGTTTTTTCCACGGGAGTAGACATCGATTTCGGATTCCAGGTCAACAATCGATTTATCTCGCTCACACCCGGCGTGGGGGGCGGGAGCGCCAGCATCGCCACATTCGTGGGGACAAATAGAGTGTCCGTGGCTAACGGTAGTTTTGCCACGAGTGAGTTCTATGTTTTCGTGTATTGAAAGGTACGTGAACCCATGCTTGTCGATCGATTTCCCGCGGCGTCAAATCAATGAAAAGCATCTGTCGATCGAGACAAAAAAGTCTCTTTAGTTCAAAGGATTTGCGATAAAGCTAATGGCTATTCGTAAGACGGTGCAGATGAAATTCCAAGGAGTTCATTCATGAAATACCTGAGACCTATTGCCTTAATAAACCTGCTCGTCCTTTCGAGTTTATTTCCGCTGGTGCTTTCTGCCCAATCCGGTGGAACTTATGAGATCAAGCAATCTGTCATCGCGGGCGGTGGCGGGCCCGTTACGGGCGGGACTTTCTCGGCCAATGGAACCGTTGCACAGACGGTCGCTGGAACGACATCTTCCGGCGGCACGTTTGAGCTAATCAGTGGTTTCTGGTCTGGATCGGCCGCGTCGATCCGCCGCGCGCTGTTCGATTATGATGGTGACGGCAAGTCGGACATTTCCGTATTTCGACCGTCCGAGGGTGGGTGGTATTTGCTCCGGTCGCAAGCCGGCTTCCTCGGCGTGGGATTTGGGATCTCGACCGACAAGATCGTCCCCGCTGACTATGATGGCGACGGCAAGACGGATGTCGCGGTCTATCGTCCGTCAACCGGTGTGTGGTACGTGATCAACAGCGCGACCAACACGTTGTCTTATTACAACTTTGGCATCGCCGAAGACTTTCCCGCCCCGGCCGACCATGACGGGGACGGCCGCGCTGACCTGTGCGTGTTCCGGCCTTCGACCGGAACGTTCTATCGCCAATTCAGCGGCAATGGCGCCATCAGTGCGGTGCAATTCGGCGCCGCCGGAGATCATCCGACGGTCGGTGATTTTGATGGCGACAGTAAGGCCGACATCGCGGTCTATCGGCCCGCGAATGGTGGTTGGTATCGGCTTAACAGTTCTAACGGAGCGTTTGTCGGAGTCCAATTCGGCATTACTACCGATGTGATCGCGCCCGCGGATTTCGATGGCGACGGCAAGACCGACATAGCGGTATATCGGGCCTCCATTGGCTACTGGTATCTCATCACCAGTGGAAATGCTTCCTTCGCCGCCTATAATTTTGGACTTTCCAATGACATTCCCGCGGCTGGCGATTTTGACGGCGACGGTCGAGCCGACCTTTGCGTGTTCCGACCTTCAGAGGGAGCTTGGTACCGGCTGAACAGTTCGAACGGCGCCTTTGTGGCCCAGCCGTTTGGCGCCAACGGCGATCTACCGACACCAAGCGCCTATCGCTAAGAACAGCTTTGGCAAGTTGGCCAAGATAAAATGCGAGGTGCGGAAGAGACATCCCAAATCGTGTTTTTAACCGGGAGAAAAAATGAAACACAAAAGAATTTTGCTTTACGTAGCGCTCATCGGCGCGATTGCCGGCATCGCGTCGGCGCAGACGACTTCGGTTTTTACCACCGGTTTAAACGCGCCGTCGAAAGTTATTTTGACCGGGCAAAACAATCTTCTCGTCTCGGAAAGCGGCACGGTCGTTCCGAATAATGGGCGTATCTCGCTGGTCAACGGGCAAAGCGGAGCGCGGCAGACGTTGATCGACGGCCTGCCCTCGGGCATCGACACCAACGGTGCTCCGTCTCCATCTGGGCCGGCGGGCATGAAACTAAGCGGGCGAAAACTCTATCTGGTGATCGGGCCTGGCGATAGCACTTTGCAAAACGGGCGCGGCGGTCAGAGACCAAACTTTAATCCCGCGTCGCCGATTTTCGCATCCGTATTGGAAATCACGCTCAACGCCGATTACGAAGAAAACACGAGCGGGTTTACACTTTCAGTGAACGACCAAACGGCGTTAAAAAATGGCTCGACCGTAACCCTGACCAACGCGCAGGCAAAACAGATCAACCTTCGCATGCTGACGGATCTGCCTGATTACCGCGCGGAACAATTAGGACAGCCTTATCTCGTGCGCACGGCAAATCCGTACGCCGCGGAAATCGTCGGGACCGATCTATACGTCGTGGATGCGAGTTTCAACTCGCTTTATAAGATCAATCTGGCAAATGGACAATTTCAAACCTTCGCCAATTTTGCGCCAAAGCCAAATCCGCTGCCGTTTGGTCCCCCGTTTTCCGAAGCTGTGCCGGACAGCGTTCATCTTTACGGCAATCAACTGCTAATAACCTATTTGACGGGGTTTCCGTTCGCGGCGAATCTGGCGGAAGTCCGTTCGGTCAATCTTGGCACCGGAGCCCAAGCGACTTTTATCCCAAATCTGACAACGGGGATTGATGTTTTACCGATAGCTATTCCGGGCGACAATGATTTGTTTTACGTGCTGGAATACAGCACGGCGTTTCTGGCGATGCCTCAAGGACCGGGACGTTTGAAACTGTTCACTTCGCCGACTGCCGTTCCGATTGTTCTGAACTCAACCTTAAGCACTCCGACCTCGATGGCGCGAAACCCGGAAACCGGCGACATTTTCATAACCGAGATTTTTGCAGGTCGCATCACACGCGTTACTGCAGTCGAAATTGTCGCCGCCTTTGACGGCTTCTGACGGCGCGACGGGTGACGAGTTCGGCATCAGCGTGGCCATCAGCGGTGAGACGGCAATCGTCGGGCTTCGATCGGTTACTGGTACATGATCACCAGCGCCAATGCTTCCTTCGCCGCCTACAATTTTGGACTTCAACGACATTCCCACAGCGGGTGATCTTGATGGCGACGGTAGGGCCGACCTTTCCGTGTTCCGACCATCAGATGGAGCTTGGTACCGGCTGAACAGTTCGAACGGCGGCTTTGTGGCGCTACCATTTGGTGCTAATGGGGACCTGCCGACACCAAGCGCATACCGCTAAGAACAGCTTTGGCAAGTTGGCCAAGATAAAATGCGGGGTGCCGAAGAGACATCCCTTCTGCACCTCGCTTTCACGATAGCTTTGACTGTTGCGTTCGTTAGATACCCATCGCGGTCACCCCGTTGACCGGCCGCGGCGCGTATTTCGGGCGGCGGTGGATGCGGCTGAAGACCAGCAGGTTGAAGAAGTGCATGCCGCCGAGGACCAGCAACACTAACCCGATCTTCCACGACAAGGCCTCGATCGATTCCCGTGCGTTCGCCACGTCATAACCCATCTTTAAGGCCAAACTGACATAGCCGAAATTGATCAGATAGAAACCGACGACCAGCAGGTGATTGACCGAATCGGCTAGGTTAGTGTCGCCGTTAAAGACCTCGACCAAAAACACGCGGCCGTTTTTGTGTAACGTGCGGGCGACCCAGATAGTGAGAAAAAC
>JBDSEC010000067.1:0-2805 GCA_039920205.1 Pyrinomonadaceae bacterium | reverse complement strand
ACCATTGATTTCTAGCTCCGCTCGAAGCCTAACGGCAGCAGCGGCCGCGGCGTGGTACCTTCGAAGAACCAACTGGCGCCGACCTTTAGGCGATGATGCCAGGTTGGAAGCCGCGTCGTGTAAAGCGTAAAGCGCGCTTGCCGGGCCAGCGCTCCGCCAAAAGGTTTGTCGCCTACCAAAACGGCGGCATTTTCGGTGCCCAGGCTGACGGCCTCGCCCAATTCGACGAACGCTTTGGTCTTCAATTCGCGACCGGCCAGGAACGCTTTCACATTTGCCGCGGCGAGTGCCGATTCCTGAAACGCTAGTTGAGCGGTGCCCGCCAACTGCGGCGAAACATCTTTCACCTTAGCGGCGTCACCCAGAACGAACACTCCTGGGAAACCGCGCGCCTGTAACGTCGGATCGACCAGCACCAATCCGTGGTCGTCCTTTTTGAACGGCAACGTCTCGATCAGTGGGCTGACGCTGACGCCGGCCACCCACACCGTGGCGGCGGAAGCGATCTCGGTCTGTTCGCCATTATGTTCGACGGTGACACTGTTGGGGCCGACGCTGACCACGCGCGTCTCGGTGTGAACCTCAATGCGCAGATCATTCAGCGCGTTCTGCACGAACTCGCGAAGTTCGGTGCCCATGCCCGGCACGATGCGGTCGCCCATTTCAACGATCAAAACACGCGGCGCGCCCTGCAACGCGCGGCGTTTGACCGCGTCGCGCAGCAGGTCCGACATCTTGGTCGAAAGCTCCACGCCGCTGGCGCCCGCGCCCACCACGACAAAGGTAAGCTTCTCTTGCACATCCTGTGGCGCCGTTTCGGGCGGGATGCTGTCCAAGGCCTCGGTCATGCGGCGGCGCAAACTGTCGGCATGCGCGATGGTGCGAAATTGCACCGCGTGTTCCGCCGCGCCCGGCACCCCCCAAAAGTTCGACACTCCACCCGGCGCCAAAACCAACGCATCGTAGGTTAACGAATCATTGCGACTGTCCACCCTCGCGGTACGCGATTCCAAATCGATCGCGGTTACCTCGCCCCGCACGACGTTCAAATCATCCCCCACAAGTTCGGCGTAGGTAGGCGCAATGTGCCAAGACTCGACCTCGCCGCTCATGTATTCATAAAGCATGGGGGTATGCAGGTAATGATCCATTTTGCTGACCAAGGTAACATCAGCAGAACCAGTCAAGCTCAAGGCGGTAAAAACACCGCCAAATCCACCACCCACCACCAAAACTCGCTTTTTATCCGCCATTTGTGACTCCCACCTCGCTATGTGAAACTTTGCGCAATCTGATTCTAGCGCAACATTCAACCAATTCCAAGGTCCTCCGGTGTTTCGCCGATGACTTCATAGAGCGCGGCGGCAGCCTCTTTCGAGACTTGTTTAGTGGCGGGCAGCGCGCGCACTCGCACGGTCATTGTGCCGCCGCTGCGCGGAACGCTGATCTCGTCCCCGGTCTTGACCGGCCGCGACGATTTGGCCGGGGCACCGTTCACCACGATCGCGCCCGCGTCACAATATGATTGGGCCAGGGTCCGACGGATCACCAACCGGCTGGACCTCAGAAAAAGATCTAATCTCATATGGCTAAATGCTGAACCGGCCGCTGGGCCAAATAGTATATTGGCGGCGGCCGGTTACGAAAAACAGATACGTACCAAAGCTTACTGCTTCTTGTCTTTCTTATCTTCCTTTTTCGGCTTGGTCTCGGCGGTCGTAACCGCCGACGGAGTG
Organism: Pyrinomonadaceae bacterium; assembly: GCA_039920205.1. Taxonomy (GTDB): domain Bacteria; phylum Acidobacteriota; class Blastocatellia; order Pyrinomonadales; family Pyrinomonadaceae; genus JBDSEC01. The sequence continues at coordinate 1,069 of JBDSEC010000067.1, read as the reverse complement.
GTCGCTTCGTTCAACAACGGTCCGACCATCGCTTTGTAACCTTCCGAAACTTTGATGTACGATTCTTGGCGCAGCTTCACCATATAGGCTTTACGCGCCTCGGGAATGCGTTCCATGGTGATCGCTTCTCGAATGTTATTCTCGTTAAAATTGGGCGTGTCAGCGCCGGCGGTGCGGGCATCCACCCGAATGATCTGGATCCCTTCCGGGGTGATCAACGGTTCAGTCACGCCACCGGCCTTGACCGATTTGATCGCTTCCGCGATATCAGGCCGAAGGTTCGGCACTTCGAGCGTCCCCACCACGCCGCCATCGGTCGCAGCGGTGCGAGTTCCGTTACGCTGACGTTCGGAATTGGCCTTAGCCAGCGCCGCGAAATCCGTCCCGCTGCGCGCTTGCGCGATGATCTGCGCCGCCTTGGCTTTTACGTCCGCTTCCGACTTGCCGGCGAGTTCAAGAAAGATCTCGGACAAGGTAACGGCCTCGGCCTTTTTGAACTTCTCTGGATGCGCCTTGAAATAAGCCTGCAGTTCGTCCAGGGTCAATTCGTAAAAGATCTTCGCATCGACCTCGCGATTCAGCACGGCCACCTTCATGACTTCGGCGCGAAGGCTGACGCGGATCTCTTCGCAATCTAGGCCCGACTGCTTCATCGCTGCGCAGAGGTCTTCCAGTTTCGTGATCCCCTGCTCCTTACCGGCGGCCATCAGACGCGAGTTCACGTCGGCCTCGACTCCGGTAGCCAGGTCAAGCTGCTTGCCCTTTTGCATCAGCAACTGTTCGTTGATCAACGCGCTGATTATTTCGGGCTTCTTCGATTCGATCTCGGTCTTGGCTTCGGCCGGCGTCTTGCCCTGCGCGACCAAACCATCGGCCGCGTTTTTCATTTCCTTCTTTAGCATCGAAAGCGTGATCACGTCGTCGTTGACCTGAGCGATAACCTCGTCGATCACGACCGCTTCGCCTTCCTGCGCACGCGCCGGCGCCGGTGAGATGGCGATCACGCCCAAAGCCAAGACCGCAGCCGAAAAGATAAATGCAAAACTCTTTTTCACGATGTAAATAACTC
>JBDSEC010000066.1:0-2961 GCA_039920205.1 Pyrinomonadaceae bacterium | reverse complement strand
GAACTTCCACGTACACCCGGCCTAAAGCAGGGACTCAAAGCGCTTGACTAGTTGAATCCCGCAAGTTGCACGTTTAATTGTACGCCGCGCTCCAATTCGGAACGGGGGGCGCTTGCCGCAAGTCCACCCGTCCGGTAAAATAAAGGTTTCTGTATTGCTCGGGATTCGCGTCTATGTCACCTAGTGTGCATATAGTGCGGGTTAGGAAGCATTTGTAATACCGATGGCTATAGATCGAATCACAGTTCGCGGCGCGCGCCAGCACAATCTCAAAAACATCAATGTCGAGATCCCGCGCGACCAGCTTACCGTCGTCACCGGCCTCTCTGGTTCCGGCAAATCTTCGCTCGCTTTCGACACCATTTATGCCGAGGGGCAGCGGCGCTATGTCGAGTCACTGTCGGCATATGCGCGTCAATTCCTTGATCAACTGGAAAAGCCCGATGTCGATTCGGTCGACGGACTGTCTCCGGCCATTTCGATCGAGCAGAAGACAACTTCGCGCAGTCCCCGTTCCACCGTCGGGACGGTGACCGAGATCTACGATTATTTGCGGCTGCTTTTCTCTTCCATCGGCCAACCGCATTGCCATTCGTGCGGCGAACCGATCACGCGGCAGAGCGTCGATCAGATCGTCGCCGGCGTGTTAGGTCTGCCCGAGGGCGAGCGGGTCATGATCCTGGCGCCGATCGTGCGCGGCCGCAAGGGCGAGTTCAAGAAAGAGCTCGAGAAGTTGGGCAAGGATGGTTTCCTGCGCGCGCGGGTCGACGGCGAGCTGGTTTCGTTGGACGAACAGATCAAGTTGGATCGCCGCCGCAACCACACCATCGAGGCGGTCGTGGATCGGCTCTTGATCAAGCCAGGCATTAACGAACGGCTGGCCGAATCGGTGCGGACGGCGTTGAAGCTGACCGGCGGCGCGGTGTTGGTCGCGGTCGTGGACGGGGCCGAGAAGCTTTATTCCGAGCGGATGGCTTGTGTGAATTGCGGCATCAATGTGCCGCCGTTAGAGCCGCGCTCGTTCTCGTTCAACTCGGCATACGGCGCGTGCAAGAAATGTCATGGCCTGGGGACGATCCTCGAGGTGGACCCGGCCAAGATCGTGCCCGACGTTTCCGTCGCGGCGAACCAGCTGGAGTTTGCCGAGAATGATAAGCAGGGCGCGGCCTATCTGCGCAGCGCGGTGACGGCGGTCGCGATACATCTAAAAGCGAACGTTTCCCTGCCCTTTGGCGAGTTGCCGAACGACGTGCGGCACGCTTTTTTTCACGGCCTGAACGCACCGATAAAATTTAAGCAAGGCACCTATGTTTACGAAGGCGAATGGCCGGGTGCGGTGCGGTGGCTGCGCGAACGTTTGAACGACGCACCGTCTGAACGCGTGCGTATTGCTATCGAAGAGATGGTTTCGCCAATCGTCTGCCCGGCGTGCCAGGGTAAGCGTTTACAGCCGGAGTCTCTGGCCGTGCGCCTGGGCGGTCTGGGGATTGCCGAGTACACCAGCCTACCGATCGAAGACGCCGTCAAAGAGTTCGAGAAGGTAAAACTCACCGGCCGCGAAGATCAGATCGCGGGATTGGTCTTACGCGAAGTACAGAGCCGCTTGCGATTTTTGGACAAGGTCGGGTTGGGCTATATCACGCTGGACCGGCCGACGGCTACGCTTTCCGGCGGCGAGGGGCAGCGGATCCGCCTGGCGACGCAGATCGGTTCGCAACTGCGCGGGGTACTTTACGTGCTGGACGAACCGTCGATCGGTTTGCATCCGCGCGATAATCAGAAGCTGCTGTCAACGTTGTGCGAGTTGCGCGATCTGGGCAACACCGTGCTGGTCGTCGAACATGACGAAGAGACGATTCTGCGCGCGGATTTCGTCGTCGATTTGGGTCCCGGCGCGGGTGCGCACGGCGGCGAATTGGTCGCGGCGGGTATCCCTTCGGCGATCGCTAACGATCCGAACTCGATCACCGGACTGTACATCAGCGGCAAGTTAAAGATCGACGTCCCGCATGACCGGCGGGCCGCGAACGGCAAGGCGATCACCATCAAGGGTGCTCGAGAGCATAACTTGAAGGACGTCAGCGCAGTCTTTCCACTGGGAATATTGACGGTCGTTACGGGTGTCAGCGGTTCCGGGAAATCTACCTTAGTGGACGACATTTTGTACCGGTCATTGGCGCGGCATCTTTACGGATCGGCGGCGGAACCGGGCATTCACGGATCGATCGAAGGGCTGGAACACGTCGACAAGGTCATCGAGATCGACCAGTCGCCGATCGGCCGGACGCCGCGCTCGAACCCGGCGACGTACACCGGGTTGTTCACGCCGTTGCGCGAATTGTACGCAATGCTGCCAGAATCGCGCGAACGTGGTTACAAGCCGGGGCGCTTCTCTTTCAATGTTAAGGGCGGCCGGTGCGAGGCCTGCGAGGGCGACGGACTGAAACGCATCGAGATGAATTTCCTGCCGGACGTGTATGTATTGTGCGATGTCTGCCGCGGCGCTCGTTATAACCGCGAGACCTTGGCCGTTAGATACAAAGGCAAGTCGATCGCGGAGCTGCTGGATACCACAGTGGAAGAGGCGCTGCCGATCCTCGAGAACATTCCGCAGATCAAGCAGAAGTTACAGACACTGTTGGATGTCGGTTTGGGCTATCTGAAGCTGGGCCAATCGGCGACTACGTTGAGCGGTGGCGAGGCGCAGCGGATCAAACTGGCCCGCGAGCTTTCGAAACGTGCGACGGGGCGGACGATCTATATTTTAGACGAGCCCACGACCGGATTGCATTTCGCCGATGTGCATAAGCTGCTGGATGTGCTCCAGCGCCTGGTCACGTTGGGTAACACCGTGATCGTGATCGAACACAATTTGGACGTGATCAAGAGCGCGGACCACCTGATCGACCTGGGGCCCGAAGGCGGCGCGCACGGCGGGCGTATCATCGCCGCCGGCACCCC
>JBDSEC010000065.1:0-4523 GCA_039920205.1 Pyrinomonadaceae bacterium | reverse complement strand
CCGGTTTCGCCGGTCACCATGGAAAAAGTTACGATCGAGGGTTGATTAGAACCTTAGTGAGTTTGAGCGGCCTGGTTACTTGTGCGATGGGCGAAATTGCCAGGCATGATCGACCGGGCCGTTCCCTTTTCCTAGACCTGGCGCATTGGTGATCGCGGAATGAACATATTCCTTGGCCTCGCCCACTGATACTTTCATTGACTTGCCGTGCGCCAATCCTGCGGCGATCGCGGCCGAAAGCGTGCAACCGGTTCCATGGGTCGATCGCGTCTTGATCCACGGAGACCTAAAATCGGTTCGCTTTCCCTGTTCCCACAAGATATCCAACGCATCTCGGCCGTGATGGTGCCCGCCTTTGACTAGCACCGCCCTCGCGCCCATTGCGCCGATCTTTTCGGCGGCGGCCCACCTATCGTCTTCGGACTTTATCGTCAACCCACTCAGCAATTCTGCCTCGGGAATGTTCGGCGTAACGATCCGCGCCACTGGTATCAAGTCGCGCATTAGCACCACCAGCGCGGCTCTCGAGATCAAGCGATGGCCCGACGTCGAGACCACTACCGGATCCACCACGGGTGCGGGCAGCTTCTTAGAGCGAACCAATTCGGCGATCGCCGAGATGATCGCCCCGTTCGGGAGCATACCGGTCTTAACCGCGGATATTCTAAAGTCATCGACCACCGGCATTATCTGGCCGATCACATCCGCTGCGGTTTGCTTGCGAACCCCAAACACGCCGGTCGTGTTTTGAAAGGTAAGTGCCGTGACGATCGCCGTCGGAAAGCAACCAAACGCCATCATCGTTTTCACGTCGGCGATAATGCCGGCGCCACCAGACGGATCCAGACCGGCGATCGTCATCACTACATATTGCTTCGATTTACTCATCGGTTGATAGCATTCACGATATCGCTCAATTTGTCCGGTTCACTAAACATTCTAATTCCGGCGATCCCGGCCGCGCCAGCATTCAAACACGGACGATAGTTGATCAAATCGACCCCGCCCAGAGCAAGCAGCGGCATAGGTCGCGCGGCTTGCGCGGCTTCGGCCAAAATCGGCAATCCCACCGGTTCGCCAAATTGCCGCTTATCCGGAGTCGAAAACACCGGTCCAAACACCGCGAGGTCCGCGCCCTGCGCCAGCGCCGCAACCACCTCGCTTACCGAGTGGGTCGATACCCCGATCAAAAACGTGGGACCGGCCTGTTGACGAACGATTCCCGGCGCAAACGAATCGGCGGGGAGATGCACCCCGTCGGCACCGGCAGCGAGTGCCACATCCAAGCGATCATTTAACAGCACTTTCGTTTTGCTCTGCTTCGCAATGCCCATTATGGCGCGCGTCAATTTATACAACAGCGCGGCCGATAATTGTTTTTCACGAATTTGAATAAAGGAGATGCCAGCCTGAACGGCCGCTTCGGTCAGTCTCAGCAACGGTGTGAAGTTATTGCTTTTCGTCGACCCGCTGGTTATCAGATAGGTCAACGGCGATTGGTTCATTGGTCGCGATGGGAGTCAAGATAGGGGCCGATACGGGGGTCGAAACGGGCCGCGGTCGCGGTTGATTCTCGGAATCCGCAACCTTTACTGCTTGGTTGAAATGTGCGATCTCCCAGAAGGCAGCGAAAAGATTCAGCATCCCCAAACCGGTAACCGCACCACGTACCCAACCAGAACCGACAAAATGCTGCAAACTGTAAAAGCCGGTCTTGCGAACAATAGCGAGAAGAAAGTAATTATTGCCCCAATCGCCGAAACCGTAGTAACCCTGCGGGATCCACGGAAGAAGCGACAACACGGCACCCACGACCAGGCACAAAAGGATATAAAGAACTACTGCTACGCGCGACGTCATTCGTTGTGATTTCGGAAACAAAGTCTGATTGACCAATTATGTCTGCTTTGCCCGAAATGTGCTAGCCGTTGTTAGACTTTTGCTGCTGAAGTTCCTTCAATTTATCTGCCACACCGCGATAAGAGACATCAACGCCATATACTTCGGTAAATAGATCCAGCGCCTGATCTAACTCACCCGCTTTTTCATAAGCGGTGGCCAACTCGAAACGTAGCGCCTGATATTCATCTTCCGTATGGCCCGGCGCTTGCAAACCCTTCTTGAACCACATGATGGCGAGCTTGGGGATACCCTTCTGTAGGAAACAATGTCCCAACAGATTGCAGCTCTGCAGATACCGCGCCGTTCCGTCCTCGGGCGCGACCCTACTGACCGCCGCCTGGAATTCCTCGATCGCATCGTCGATCAGGTCCATTTCCCTGTAGGCAATACCCAAATTGTAATGGGTCTCGTAATCACCGCTGTCGGGAGCTTCGTCCTCTTCCTCGATCGCATTACGGAATTCGTCAAAGATCGAAGCCAAGCCCGGATCTATGCCGGAAAGGTTAGGATTTAAAGCATTCGTGGCCGCCGCCGCAACCGGAGCGGGCGTCGCGTCCGGCATGGCCATTACCTTTTCACGCCGTTCGGCAATTCCGGGATCGGAACCGAATTGGTGCTCGAGCAGATCCAAGGTGCTGACCGCAATGTCCGTATATCCCTGAGAAATATAGAAATCGACGCCTTCCAACTCCTGTATAAGCTGCGCCTTTTTGGCGGCGCTTAGATCGCCGGAAGGGGTTTCGTGAACCTCACTAGCCGGAGCATCCAGATCAAATTCGTGGTAGGCGTCACCCGCGCCATTCGCTTCAACCGGAGTGCCCGCCGCGGACAAATTCCAACCATCGTTCAGATCGGCAAATGACGCTGACGGATCGGCGACAGATACGTTTTCCCCACCCAACATTTCATACTCAACCGATTCCGGCGACGCCGGGACGCCAAATTCGTGCCCTTCCATTCCTGAAAAACTCTCAAAAGTGGGCACGCTCTCTTCAACGGTCGAGGGTGCCGGTGACGTTAGACTTGAAATGTCATCGATCGATCCGCCCAATTCTTGGAACCGGTCCAAATACTGCGAATTTATCGGCGAAAGTCGAACCAGCCGGGCGTAAGCATTACGCTCTTCGTCCACTTCGCCCGCCAACTCCGCCGCTTCGGCCAATCGTTCTAACGACATCCGCAACTGCTCGTCGTCCCGCTGCCAGGTACAAACTTGTACCAACAATCGCAATCCTTCCAACTGTTCCGGATTACGGGCGAGCACTTCATTCAGAACCTTGATAAGTTCTGCTTCTTCGTTACCCGAAAGCATCTGCTCGGCGACCGTACTCATGACCCGCATGGTGGAATCCAGATCCCCAGCACGCAAATAGAGCTCGGCCACCTCCACATAGCGGCGATAACTGCTTGGTTCCAGGGCGATCAGGTCAGCGGTGGCACGTTCCGCCGAATCGGCATTACCCATGCGTATATATGCCTGGGCCAAGATCGAAAGCAGTTCAGCGCTATCGGGTTGTTCGGCAACCGCCCGCTCGAGGATATCGGCCGCCTCGTCCGGCATACCCATGGTGATGTAGGTCGAGGCCAGCCCGTTAAGGGCCGCGCGGTCGCCCTGCATGACGGTCAGAGCGCGCGAGAAGGCTTCGATCGCACGTTCATATTGGCAGCGGGCCTGAAGCCGGGTACCGGCCTCTACGAAGGCTTCGGTGGCTTCGGATTTGAAGTTCTCGCGAAGATAGCCTTCGGCCAGTTTCAGACGAATGTCAGTATTATTGGGATCAAGATCCGCGATCTTGCGGAGGACCTCAAGCGCCTTTTGCGCTTGGCCAGCGCGCTGGTAAGCATCGGCAACGATCAAATAATTGGCCCGGGCATCCACCACCAGACCCTGAAGTTGATACAACGGCGCCAATTTAGCCGCAATATCGACCGAACCGGGGCTGAGCCGGTCGATCTTCTTGTACATCGCGATCGCTTTCAGGGCAAAGCCTTCGGCACGATAGTGCTCGGCTACCAACGCGAAACATGCGGTGGCGGATTCCTTGTCGTTGGTACGTACATAAAGATCGCCCAACAGATTCGCGACCGTGTAATCGTCACGGTCGTTTTCAACGATCTGTTGAAATTCTTTGATTGCCGCGGGAAATTTACCTTGAGCAAGGTACTTTTCAGCCGCACGCATTACCTTTGCCTTTTCGAAGCCCATGGAGAATCTATTTCTTTATCAAGGTTTAGGACAAAAGCCACAGCGGTGAGAAGCGATTTGGAGCAATGGCTAGGCTCCTCTGCCAGCGTCAGAAACGGCACATCACATCGAATGCACCGCCTACATGTACGCTAACATGCGGTGAAACCGGGTGTCAACGCCTTTGTAAAAACAAGTTTTTGCAGAGGATTCGAGGTGCAATCAAATGTGCGACCCGTCGAGGTTCGGCCCGCGTTTGTAGCCTTTAGGCGGAATCTTCGCCCGTGACCTCGTCAAATATAGGTAGTCCTTTGCCAATCGTTCCGCCTGAAGGCGGGGCTACGAACGCGGGCGCATTCACCGCCAACTAGCCACCTTCGGGGTTTAGCTATTCTCGTCCGGAAGAACGCTGATGAGCGAGGAACAAAGCCCCACG
>JBDSEC010000064.1:0-13376 GCA_039920205.1 Pyrinomonadaceae bacterium | reverse complement strand
CCCGCCAAACCAACGTCAAACAGATCGAACTGATCCCAGTCATTTTGGAAAAATACAGTACGCCGCGTCGCGCCACCGACGAAGAGCAGCGTCAGATCTTTACCAAGATCGGCGCGACCGGCGCGATCATGAAGCCACAATAAGTTGAGGGGAGGAGTTGTTCCGATGACCGTTAAGCCTATTCCTGAGGGATACCACACGCTTTCGCCGCATTTGATCTGCCGCGGGGCCGCGCAGGCGATCGAGTTCTACAAAGCCGCTTTTGGTGCGGAAGAGCTTGCTCGGTTTGCCGACCCGACCGGTCACATTGCCTGCGCGGAATTGCGCATCGGCGACAGTACTTTTGCGATCGCGGACGAGAATGTCGAGTGGAAAAACCTTAGCCCACAACACACCAGCGGAACTCCGGTGCAAATCGTTTTGTATGTCGAGGACGCACATGCCGTGGGCCAACGTGCCGTAGCCGCCGGCGCGGAGATCATTTACCCGATCGAGGATCATTTTTACGGCGAACGGCAGGGCCGTTTGCTGGATCCATTCGGACATCAGTGGTTGATCACCCAACATATCGAAGACGTGACGCCTGAAGTCGTGGCGGAACGGATGGCAGAGTATTGCGCGGAAGAAGGGGCCAACTGACGGGCCGAAAGTGTCAGTTTGTTTGCCTGGGGGCAACGCCCTGACTAATTCCAATCGTGAACAACACGGATCGAACACCGGCAGGTTAACAACCTGCCGTACCATTAACCACCGCTTGAGCGATGCTGATATACCCCGAACATATTGCCGGCCGGGTCACGAAATCGAGCCACTACTTCGCGTGCATGGGGATCAATGTTCTGAACGATGGTTCCGCCGTTAGCTTTGATCGCCTCAACGGTGGCGGCACCGTCATCCACCATGATGTGGATCAGGGTGCCCATTTGTTCGGCCGGTTCGCGGTCCAGCAACCAACTCCCGCTAACTTCGCCTACGCCATCGTCGAACGAAACGCTGCCATCGCTACGGGTTCTGATCCGCCACCCGAAGACGGTTTGGTAAAACGCGGCCGAGACCGCAATGTCGGTCGCGGGGATCTCCAAATAACAGATCTTTCCGGAACCAAGAGTTGGATGTGTGTTGTCTGCCATTAAATTATCCTCGAATTAGCCGGCGGCTTGCTTTAAGTCGAAATTGATCTGCCAGCTAATGCCGAACCGATCGGTCAGCATGCCAAAATAAGCACCCCAAAACATGTCTTGCATCGGCAACTTTGCGACGCCACCGTCAGTCAACGCCGCGAAGATCCGATCGGCGTCTTCCTTACTGTCGGGCGAGATCGAGAGCATAATATTGTTGCCCATATCGACCGGCGGCTGTGATGACGGACAATCGCTACCCATCAAGATGGTGCCGCGCCCCACGGGCAACGAAACATGCAAGATCTTGCTCTCGTCATCGGTCGAGCAGGGATTATCACCCGGCAGGTCCGAGAATTTCATGTTCGCGGTAAATTCGCCGCCAAAAACCGAGCGATAAAAATCAAACGCCGCACCGCAATCGCCATTAAGGATCAAATATGGATTAATTTCTGCCATTTAAACTCACTCCCATTTATTTGTCTGCCGACCCGGATAGGGCCAGAACAAATTGGCCCAGCCGGTTCAAACATTCGGTCCATCCGCCGATGTGTTCGCTGCAATCATCGATCACTTCAAAGATGCCTTGATGCAGCCTAAAACGCGTCTTTCCCAAATACTCCGCGAAGGTCACCGTTACCACCGACTTACTCCGCGGTGTACCGTCCGGATCCTTTCGATCCCAGGTAAACACGATCCGTTCAGGCGGAACGATCGCGCGATAAGTTCCCCATACCCAGTGATCGGTTCCGTCCGGCGCGCGCATGCAATACCGATACTCACCGCCGACGCGAAAGTCGATCTCGCAAAACGGCAAGGTAAAATTATCCGGTCCCCACCAACGGATCAGATGGTCCTTTTGCGTCCAAGCATCAAAGACCAATGCCGGCGGGGCATCAAAAACGCGATCGATCACCAGTTCGCGGGTGAACTCGGTCGTTACTATTGCCGTACTCAAATGAAATGGTCCTCCGAAAACCGCGGCGGCGCACACGGTCAACCGGGATCATCCATTCAAGTTCGGAATGGCACCAAGTCGCGCAAGCGGCGGTCGCGTAAATAGAGGCCCAACCATAGCAGAATCCCCAAATAAACCGGAAACAGAACCTGGGTAAACAATGGTTTGCTTAGCCGGTAATTGGTCGCGACCGCGCCGCCCAGATAGCCAACCAGCAAGATCGCGCCGAGCACCGAAGTTCGCGGTATCAAATACAGGAGCGTGCATACCAACAAAACGATTCCGAGCGGCAAGATCACCGTCGCGGGATAACCCAACTCGGTGGTAGCGGTTACCACCAGCGGTGGTTGTATTAGCTTCATCACCGCGTCCATCAACAGGAACAATGCCGGTAAAGCCGATACTACGAATCCGGCCCACGGACGTTTTGATCCGTCTGCTATCTTCGAATCCTCCACTCAAATCGATAGTTTGTAGCCTTACCTCTTCCGTTCGACCAAGTAGGAACGCATTTCTTTGATCTTTCCGTCCACCAGCCGATAGAAGTTGTGAAAGTAAAGCGAGAAGGGCGCGCCCCCGCGAAGGTTTGTTTCCACCATGCCTTCGACCGCGACGCGATCACCTTCTTCAATTTCACCGGTGATGGTGATCTGGGGGATGCCCTCGAAATTCTCGTTCTTGATCTCGCGCGCAAATTCTTCGCGGCCGTGATGGGTCGAGATCCCCATTATTTCCCAGCTTACATCGTCGGCAACGTGCGAAAGTATTAGATCGGAATCACCCCGAGCGAAACCTTCGTTGACTTGCCGAATTATTTCTTTGTTGGTCACGATTCAATTCCCCTCCATCAACTGAGCCAGCCGGGCAATGGTCTGCTTGGCGCCCTCTAGCGCACCAAATTCTTCGATCACCTGATCACGCGCCGCCGCCGATCTGAACGTCATGCGCATGGTCAATTCGGTCCGGCCCTCGCGGTCTTCAAACGTGGCGGTCAAGTTAAACTGCGCGGATCCCCCACCTTGCCGGCCTCCGGTCTGCTCGTAAACTAACCGTTCTGGTTCGACTATTTCGACGTAAACGCTTTTGTTGTGGTAATCCGTTCCGTCGGGTCCGTGCATCACCAGTTTCCGCACGCCACCGGGTCGAAGATCCATCTGCTCAATGGTCGTCGTAAAACCGTCCGGGCCCCACCATTTCACTATTTGCTCCGGATCGGTCCACGCGGCAAACACCTTTTCGCGGGGTGCATTGATAATGCGCGATACGACGATCTCGCGGTCGATCAGATCAACGGCAATATCCGTGGGGTCACTCGTTGCTGACATTGTCCTTCTCCTTTGCTTGTAACTCGCGCAGATAATCTTCCAAGCGATCCAGACGCATTTCCCAGAATTTCCGGTAGCGCTCGATCCAATCGGAAACTTCTTTTAACGGGGCGGCTTCCAGCCGGCAAGGCCGCCATTGCGCTTCCCTTCCACGCGCCACTAAGCCCGCGTTCCGCAATACTTTCAAGTGTTTAGAGACCGCCGGCAATGACATCTGGAACGGCTCGGCCAGTTCGTTGACCGTAGCCTCGCCAGAAGATAATCGGGCCAGGATCGCGCGCCGGGTCGGATCGGCCAAGGCGGCAAACGTGCTGCTCAGTTGATCTTGTGCCATGGCGTAATAAACCTCTTAGTTAATTAACTCATAAGTTAAATAGCATAAGTCCGAAACTCAAGTCAACAAAAAAGGCGAGCAAGGAATTTCCCTGCCCGCCTCGTCTGCATTTGCCAGACTAAAACCTACTTATTGCCGTTGCCATTCTTATTGTTGGCATTCTTGTTTTTGTTCGTGTTGGGTGCGTTCGTGTTCGACTTATCAACGGTCGAAGTATTCTTGTTACCGTTGTTATTGGTTATCACCGCCGTATTTGATGGCGCCGTGTCGCCATTCATATTCGGGCTAACGTTAGCATTGGTTTCTACTACGCCATTCCGTTGGCCACTGTTGCCATTGGCCGGAGCGTTGCTATTACTGTCGCAGGCGCCGCCAACGCTCAGCGTAGCCAACAATCCCAGCAAGCCTAAGGTTCTCTTCATTATTGATCTCCCTTTTTGGTACTGGGACTAGCGGTAAATGTCTTCCGCGCGATTCTTACGCCAGTCTTCTTCGAAGTAAGCGGCATCTTCCGGTGTGCGCGGAGTGACGCCCATCACGATCCCACCCTTCTTGATCCCCGCTTCGTACTTCTTAACGGTCTCTTCGGGGATGCCGGCGCCGATCAGCGCGCCGATCAAACCACCGGTTGCGCCGCCCGCGCCCGCGCCGGCCACGGCCGCCGCGATCGGACCAGCAATAAGTAAGCCAAGACCGGGCAAAGCCAAGGTCGTACCGATGGCCGCGACCGCCGCCAAGGTTGCGCCAACCGCACCGCCGATGGCCGCGCCGGTTCCCGCGCCTTCCAAAGCCTTGCTGCCCAATTCGGTTTCACGATTGTCGACGCTGAAATGCTTGCGCGTTTCGTCGGACATGACCAAATTCACATCGTCTTTGCTATAACCGCGCGTTGTCATCGAGCCGTAAGCGCGTTCTGCGCTGTCGCGATCCGGAAACAAACCAGTAACCATGCGCTTCTGCGCCGTTTGTGATCCAGTTGAGTCTGCCATTTTATCTCTCCCCTTATGTCCTATGTTTTAATGTTCAACTGACTGCACTAACGCTGAAACTTGGGTCGATGCGGTTGCAGCCATGGGATGGGACATGGCAAGCGGCGTTCCACACAGTTCAGATCCGCAGCGAGACTTTATTTCGCAAAAAACTCAACATCCCGGTCTACTTAAGACCAGGCGATCGGTTCAAGGGAACTATTTCCGTGCGAAGCCTGTCTGATTCTGATGCATAAATTGCTTGACACTTATCCGGCGATAAACTACTTTCCCTGCAGTTCACTCTTCCCACTTATTTGGTAATGTTCGGCGGTCCGACTTTTTAGTTGAGATTCGCAGACGATCATGATGGCGGCCAACTCCCGGCCACGACAAATTTGAATTTAGGAGACTCGAATATGAAAGCCCGACGGTTTATTGTATTTGCCGGTTTGCTGTTTTTGTTAGCCTATGGCGTTTGGCCCAACGCGCGGCGAACTCAGGCCGCCTCAGACCCACCCAAGGCCGGACCGGCGGAATGGACCCTCCTGTTTTATCTGGATGCCGATAATGATCTCGAGAACGCCCAAATGAATGATCTAAAAGAGATGATCGCCGCGGGCAGTACGAAGGACGTGAATATTGTGGTGCTCGCCGATCGTCATCCGAACGGAGACGGGCGAAAGTACAGCAATGGAGCGGTCGCAAATCTAAAGAACTGGACCAGCGCCAAGCTCCTGTTTGTCGAAAAAGGAAATCTGCACGAGATCGCTGATTGGGGCGAGGCCGATATGGGTGATCCTGCCACGCTCAAGAAATTCTTGCAGACGGCAAAACAGTTCCCCGCCAAACATTACGGGGTTATTTTTGGTGATCACGGTTTGGGTTGGCCCGGCGCCTGTTCGGATGAAAGTAATGGCGACAACATGTTGACCACCCAGGAGATCGGCGCCGTTTTAACCGAAGCCTCTACTTCCCTGGGTAAGTTTGAATTGATCGGTTTCGACGCCTGCCTGATGGCAAATCTAGAGGTAGCCAAGTCCGTTGCTCCCGCCGGGCACGTCATGGTTGCGTCCGAGGAGTTGGAACCCGGCGATGGTTGGAATTACACGCCTTTACTGCAAAGCCTGGCCCGGAATCCCAAGATCAGCGGCGCGGAATTGGGCCGGTTGATCGTCGACACCTATAGCGACTATTTCGCCAAATCGCCCGATGAGGGCACGCAACAAGAGGGCGACGGTATTACGCTTTCAGTGATCTCGTTGGATCAACTAACGGCCCTGGAAAAGGCCGTAAGCGACCTGGGCATCAACAATCAAGCGGCGTTGACGAAGGCTGAGGAAAGGGCGTTCAACAAGATCGCGCGCGCCCGGAGCAAAGCCGAGGAATACGGATCGAACGGTGAAGGAGACGCCGGCACGCAGCAGTTCGACTTGCATAACCTGGCGCAGAATCTGAAGCGAGAGCCGCCCGATTCACCGGTGGTCAAAGCAGTTGATGCGGTGGAAACCGCAATGAAGAATGTAGTGCTTTACAATAAGCACGGCCGCGGACGCCCAAATGCCAGCGGTCTATCTATCTTCTTTCCGGCCGAGAAGAACACCCTGACGGAAAAGCAAGGTAAGATCGCCTATCCCCAGACCGCCTTCTCGCTTTCCGCCAAATGGCTGCCGTTTCTTTCGGTTTATACGGGTGCGGACGCCGCTGACAAGGCGGCGCCGGAAGTGGCAAACGTTGAAACCACCGATACGGAATTGGACTCGGATGACGTTGCCGTCATCACGACAAAAGTGAAAGCCGACGATATCGATGATGTTAGGTTCGTGCTGGTACGGGTTGAAGACGGCGAGCAGACATTCTTGGGAGCGTTGCCCTCGGAACCAGACGATAAGGGAGTGGTCAAGGAGTCTTGGGACGGTGAGTGGTTCACGATCGGCGATTCAAAAAAAGAGTTGATCTGTCCGATCACGCGTTTTGAAGCGATCAATGACGCCGAAGATACCTATTGGGTAGTGGTACCGGCCGAGGTGCGGTTCAAGGGCACGGACCATTGGTTCAGGGTTTCGCTCTACTTCAATACCGATTTTAACGACGAAGCCGTAACTGGGGATTTTGTTTACGCCTTCGAAAATACGCGCATGGGACCGCGGCAGATCGACTTGGAAGCGGGCGATGACCTACGGCCGGTTTACGAAGTTTTCGACAAACAGGGCAAACATCACTTCGAAGCCTCGGATAATAAAGAAGATATCTTTCATCTGACCGGCACGGCTGACATTAAGGTCGGTCGTGGTCCCGTCGACCCGGGCACCTACCAAATCGGTTTTGTCGTGACCGACCTGGCGGGAAATGAAACGCGGAGATTCACTGAGGTGAAGTTGGATTAGTCCGGAGGTGGCGGGGGGCCCGACCGTGAGTGGTCGGCCCTGGCGCCATTTGGACGCGGATAATGGCCGGAGGCCAGGCTCGATTTAATATTTGTGTTGGGTCGCCTAGATTTTGAACTTACGCGTCGTACTTCTTTGGAGGTCTGACTCAACTAACCTGCGAAGCGGGTGGCCGCATCCCATTTAGGGCAGCGCCACCGGTGCCCTTTGATCAGGGCATTTAGTGCCCGGACTAACGAAGTCAGTACCACCTGCGGTAGCGGGTGGCTTTTTTTGTTCGCTTGAAGCGAGCCACCCGCTACCGCAGGTGGTACTGACCTCATTTTGTGCACTGCGTGCTTTTGTTGTGGCAATCGGCCGCCCATTTCATGGGCTTGCGATCGTTTGTGCTTAAACCGGGGTTCGCAAGGGCCTCACCCCGGCCTTTATGCGACCACCCGCATACGCGGGTTAGGCACTCAGGCAAAGCGTTCACCAAGCGCTCCGGTATGAGCATCGTTTGAATTGTGCTAAACGGCATTCCCACCAGCAAGTTCGGTCACCCGGTAAAATGCGCCACGGAAAGCTTAATGAACTTTTCGAACGCTTCGCCGAAGCGGGGCTCGTCAAGGAATTCGGTGATGAACCGCCGGGGGGCATCAGTTTGGTGCGCGCATACGAACGGGCTTTCATGAACGCCCAGGTCGAAAGCCGCGACCTCGACGCCGGTGTCTCGGTTCAGACCTTGCAGCGAATTGAGCATTGCGCCCATCGGCATGACATCATCGTTGGTGTTCGTAATGCCTAATAGCCGCGGCGCGATCTCCGTAAGTCTCGGTTCAAGTCGCGCGTGATCGGCGCGTAGTCCAGACAATGCTTTCATCCATCGACCTTCACCGTGCGCCTCGAACCAATGTCGCATACGGGCGTTCGCCATTGTGTCGATGTTCTTAACGTACAGTCGCATCATTGCGACTTCCGCGGCGAGATCGAGAATGAAGGGCGAAAGCAGGTTGATGTCGCGCGTCGGGACCCCGGAAGCGAAGATGATCCCACGGCTGTCGCTAAACAGCTCTTCCGGGTTTTCCATCATCAGGATCATCGCCAGATACCCGCCCGCCGAAAATCCGAACAGATCGATGCGCGCATCCGGTGTGAAGTGCGGATGCTTTCCGGAACGGATCATTCGCGCCAGGTCGACCAGATCCAAATATGCTTGCACGGCGCCCCAGAAGAATCTCTCCGGCCGTGCGGACAGGCGTTCGCTGATGACGGCGTTGAATCGGTACGAGCCTTCGTTCCCCTCCTGCCGGCTGCGGCGGTTGTAGATCTCGCGCTGGTCCTTAGCCCACCCCGGCAACACCCGATTGACATGAAAAGTCAGCGGAAACAACAACACGGGCGAGCCCGTTCCGGTCCAAAGCTGATAGGCCCAGGGAAGGTATTTACTATAGCTGCGTTCGTTAAGTCCGTGTAAAAGAATGGTTACGCGGTCGTGACGGTGCAACTCGCCAGCCACGCGCTTCTCGCGCACCAACGGATACCGGAATCGCAGGTTCTCTTCGATCAAGCGATCTTCGATCTCGCCTGCGACCGGTTCACCGGCGAATTCCACTCCATGCTCGGTACAGTGGTAATGGTCCCAACCAAGCAGATGTTGTGCGTTTTGTGATTCAAAGGCGAGGTCGTAGAGGTCGGCGCCTTCGTTATCGAACGAAATAGGTTCGGCATCGGTCCAGTCGAACCGATGCCGAAATGCCTTGCTAATGCGGTGATAGTCGATGTGCTGCATGCTTTCGCATTATAGCAACTAGGCCGGACTTACTACGCCCGCCGTCTGCACGGCGGCGGCGTGTTCGAACTGCGCCTCCTCCGTCGAACCGCTCAGCGCCGTGGTTGAGGACGTCCCGCCAGAGATTGCTTGGGCGATCGCGTCAAAGTACCCAGTGCCGACAAACGCCTGGTGCTTGACCGCGCGATAACCGCTGTCCGATTCGCGGGCGAACTCGGTTTCTTGCAATTTCGCGTAGGCTGTCATTCCTTGATCGCGATAACCTTGGGCCAATTCGAACATACCCAAGTTTAGCGCGTGGAAACCGGCCAACGTTATGAACTGAAACTTGTAACCCATAGTGCCCAATTCCTTTTGGAATTTGGCGATCGATTCCTGGTCCAGTTTCTTGTTCCAATTGAACGACGGCGAACAGTTGTAGGCCAGCATCTTCCCGGGGAATTCGGCATGGATCGCATCAGCAAACCGCCGCGCTTCGTCCATACTTGGCTCCGACGTCTCGCACCAGATCATGTCCGCGTAGGGTGCATAGGCCAATCCACGCGCAATGGCTTGGTCAAGGCCAGACTTCACCCCAAAGTAACCTTCCGCCGTGCGCTGGCCGTCCAGGAACGAATGGTCGCGCGGGTCGATGTCGCTCGTCAGCAAACTGGCTGAGTTAGCATCCGTCCGGGCAATGATGATCGTCGGTACGCCCATCACGTCCGCTGCCAAACGGGCAGCGATCAGTTTCTGCACGAATTCTTGCGTCGGCACCAACACTTTGCCCCCCATGTGGCCACATTTTTTGGCCGAGGCCAGTTGGTCTTCGAAATGCACGCCCGCAGCGCCGGCTTCGATCATTGCCTTCATCAATTCGAACGCATTCAGGTTACCGCCAAAACCGGCTTCGGCGTCGGCGACGATCGGCGCGAACCAATGGACTTCACTGCGGCCGTCGGCCTGGTCGATCTGATCGGCACGCTGGAGCGACTGATTGATCTTGCGCACGACATCAGGCACGCTGTTGGCAGGATATAGACTTTGGTCGGGATACATCTGCCCGGCCAAATTCGCGTCGGCCGCGACCTGCCAACCGCTCAGGTAGATCCCTTTCAAGCCAGCTTGCACCTGCTGAACCGCTTGGCAACCGGTCATGGCGCCCAGCGCCGCTACATACGGTTCCGCATGAAGCAGGTCCCACAATCGCTTCGCGCCCATTTCGGCAAACGAGTACTTAATTTCGACCGAGCCCCGCAACCGCCCGACCGTTTCGGCCGTATAACCGCGCGTGATCCCCTTCCATCGTTGGCCGGTGGCCCATTGAGTTTCCAGTTCAGCAATTGAATTTGTCATACGTGTCTCCGTATAGATCCGATCGGACATATTGGACCTATATTGTTTTTACTAGATCGGGTCGAACTCCTGGTTGAGTATCAGCGCTTCACTGATGCGTCGCGCGTCGCGATATTTTTCGACGGTTGACGGTTCCGTGTCGGCGGGTAACTCGGTCAAAATGCGGTCGAGTTCACGGTCGAACATTTGGGAAATGAATTCAGGTGTATGTGCGACCGTCTGACCGTCGGCGTCAATGATCGGCACCTCGTCGCGGTGCCGGGTTCGTTGCGCGATCATCAACCGGTAGATACGGTCCGTTGCCAAGTCTTCCATGTAGCCATCCAACAGGCTCGCGCCCTTACCATTCAACACGCCGTTCCGGTAGCGAATGACCGTGCGCACAGCAGCTTGCGTACCGTCGGTCGTTTTCTTACCCACATCAGTCGGCAACGGTCGCAGGTCCGGATGAGCTTCCGCGTCGGGTTTGCGGGCCGCACCCTGATTGGGCGCAGGGAATTGCTGAACCGCGATCTCGTTCTGATCGGGGTGGCCGGTCCACGCGCCGTCCATGCCACAATTAGCCTCGTTCTTCTTATCCTGGGCCAGCACCTTAAGCGCGCGTTCGTTCAATTCGGCATCGACGCGGCTAGGGTACAAGGCCGTCATGCCGCCGATGGCCAGGATCCCGCGCTTGTGACAGGTCTCCGCCAGCAATTCGCGCAGATTCTGAAAGAATGGCACGTCGTGCGGGATCGTGTTACGGTCGGGCAAAACCCAGGCTGGATCAGTTAGATTGAAATGGATCAAGCTGGCCATATAGTCCCAACGGCCCAGGTTCAACCCCAAGATATGCTCGCGCAGATTAAAGATGAACTCTTCCATCTGGTAAGCCAGGGGGTGCGCCTCGACCAGCGCCAGGCACTTGATGTAGCCCCGTGGCCAACCGCGCGCGGCTTCGATCGACTGAAACAGATCACGCCACCACAACGCTTCAGCGGGGGATTCCGATTTCGGGATATAGAAGGTCAATGGATGCTGCAAGCGATCCGTGTCCACCTGAAACGCCACCATCGCAACATCGAATAACGACGCGGACATCAATTCGTCATTGATGATGCCGGCCTGACTTACATGCAGACCCCGAGCGCGGGTTAAGATGACGGTATTGCTTTTGTTCACCCCCACGGTACGATCGCGCTTGCGGTCAAAATAGGCCAGATCGCCGGTCAGCGCGGAGAGGATGTTGTTGATCCCCTGCTGCAAATTGGGCCAGTAATTGGCCATCGAATCTTCCAGGTCCAACATCACGCCGGGCGCGCCAGAGTTCAACATCTTGACCACTAACTCGGCATCATCGGCCGGACCGGTCATCTGATTCCGCTGGTCGGCGCACCATTGCGGCAATTCGATGGTCCAATCGCCAGTTTTCGCTTCGGAATCGAGCAAATAATTCGGCTTTTGACCGCGATGTGACGCGGCCAAAACCTCGGCGCGGACCCGGATGTGCTCTTGCTGGCGCGGCGTAAACGCTGTGTGTAACGGCAACACGAAATCCATGAACCCATCAGGCAAATAGACCTCGGCATCGAAATCAGCCGGAGCGGTATTGTATTGATCGACCCGCGTCGATTGCGCCTTTTCCGTAGTAACTGTGCTCATCTTAGGTATTTCCTGGTTTGCGATTCGCCGTGCTATTACGCCGCGTGACCATCGGTACGCTGCAATGCCCGATTCCCTTTCCACAACATCAACGCCGCTAAGGTGCAAGCGATCGGACATACTAAAAGTGAATAGCGCATGACGGCCGGATCAACGGCCACCCCCAACACATCGCTGAGCTTTCCGATCAAGGGGGAACCGATCCCATAGGCCGCGATGTTGACCATGGAAAAATAGATCCCGATGCCCAAACCTCGCAGGTGCGGCCCTGCAATGTCATGCACATCCGCCGCCGCTGGCCCTAGCCAGCTCAAAGCAAATCCGAATAAGACGGAGTTTAGCACCAACAAAAGTGGCGGATTGTAATTGAAAAGTAATAGTAACCACAGTGGCACCGAGGCGAGTGCGGCGCACATACTGAAGAGCATTCGACCGCCCTTTCCAAACCGCCGGAAGCGATCGGCCGCGAACCCGCCAAAGATAGTAGCCGGCACGCCGATCAGGATCGCACCGAGGCCGGCGACCAGACCGATCCGGATCGGACTGATCCCATGGACGCGCATAAAAAAGGATGGGACCCAGATCCCCAGGTTATTGGAAGCGATGCCAAAAAACGCGTACCCGAGAAACAGATAACGCAACGGAACCGATTTGAATAGGATCTTCCACTCGGCGCTCGAATAGCGAACGACGGCAGTTTCCGTACGGCCGCGCGGCTGTTCCTTCAAAAAGAACACGATCACGGCCAGTGCCAATCCGGGAAAGCCCAGGAAATAGAACGCGTACCGCCAACCGAAATTCTGGCCCAGCCAGCCGCCCATTAAGAACGCCAACCCAGCGCCGATCGCAATGCCCGACGAATAGATACCCTGTACCGTGGCGCGCATTCGCGGCGGAAAATAATCGCTCAATAGCGAGAGCGCCGCCGGTCCTAAAGTGGCCTCGCCGACGCCCACCATCAAACGGCAAAAGAACATGCTCCAAAAGCCTTTAGAAAAGCCCGTCAAGCCGGAGAACAAGCTCCAGGTCGCCAACCCGCCGGCGATCATGTACTTGCGCACCGCCCGGTCGGCCAAGCGCCCAAAGGGGATTCCCAAGCAGGTGTAAAAAATTGCGAACGAGGATGCTCCCAAGATGCCGAGTTGAAGATCGGTAAAATGCATCTCGGCCTTGATGGGAGTAAAGAGGATGTAGATCAACGTGCGGTCGAGAAAATTCAATACATAGACGAGCGTCAACACCCCGAGCGCGTACCAGGAATACGCCGGGATCTGGTCCGCAGCGGCGGGAACCGTATCCGTCAATGTAATCGTTTCACTTGTCATCGATCCAAGCTTTCGCAACCCGATCGTTTCGTTGGGTTGGTAGTACCGCCTTCAGGCGGGTTCTTCGATTAAGTGACAATCAACAAACATTGATCATGCCAATCTCGGCCACTAAATACCCGTACCTCGTTAAGAGGCGGTCTTCGACCGCCGGTGTTAGGGATTACTCGAAACGGCGGTCCAAGACCGCCTCTTAACGTAAGAGTTTATCTAC
>JBDSEC010000063.1:0-3379 GCA_039920205.1 Pyrinomonadaceae bacterium | reverse complement strand
GGTGCTCTTTTCCGGCGACCTTGGACACTACGACCAACCGATCATCAAGGACCCGGAACCGCCGCCGGCCTGCGATTACCTGTTGGTCGAATCGACCTATGGCGACCGGCTGCACGAGAACGAAGAGCCCGCCGACAAACTGACCCGAATTATCAATGATGCGGTGAAGCACGACGGGCCGATATTGATCCCGGCGTTCGCCGTCGGCCGTACGCAGGAATTGATCTATTTGATCCGCGAATTGGAAGAGGAAAAACGCATCCCGATCTTGCCGGTCCGGGTCGATTCACCCATGGCTGCGGCGGCGACGCAGGTTTATAGCCGCATTCGCGAAGAGCATGACGAAGAGTACGTCAGCATCCTTTCACGACAGGTTCATCCGCTGCGCACCCATTCGATGGTGACCGCTTCGACGCGTCAGGAATCGATGAATTTGAACAATGAACGCGGAGCACGGATCATCATCAGCGCCTCGGGTATGATGACCGGCGGCCGCGTGCTGCACCACGCCGTTCGGATGGTACCGGATGAAAATGCCACGTTGGTCTTTGTCGGTTATCAGGCAGCGGGCACGATCGGCCGGCGGATCCAAGACGGTGAAAGGGAAGTCCGAATTATGAAGCAGTGGGTGCCGGTGCGTTGCCGGGTGGAAAGCATTGGTGGTTTCTCCGCGCACGCGGATTGGGGCGAGGTGTTGCGTTGGTTAAGTGGCATACCGGCGGCGCCCCGCCGAGCTTTCACGACGCACGGCGAAGAGGTATCGGCGGCCGCGATGGCCGAACATATCCGCGAGAAGTTCGGTTGGAATATCGAACCGGCCGCGTATGGACAGAAAGTTGAATTGATCTACCTGCGAGGTACGAATGGCGAACCAGAAGATCACGGTTTACGAAAGACCTACGTGTTCCAAATGCCGCGAGATGCTGAAATTGCTGCGCGACGAGGGCTTTGACTACACCAAGGTCAATTACTATTTGGAACCCCTTTCCGAGGACAAGTTGCGCGAACTTTTGAGCAAAATGAAATTGGCGCCACGCGACATCATGCGAAAGGGCGAAGCGATCTATCGCGAACTTGAATTGGGCAAGCATGAATTCACCGACGACGAGTTGATCGCCATCATGGTAAAGAATCCCGACCTGATCCAGCGGCCCATCGTCGAACGCGGCAACCGAGCCGTGCTGGGCCGACCTACGGAAAACGTTCGCGAAATTCTCTGATCACTCACCAATGGCAAAAGCAGCAACCACGGTCTATGTCTGTCAGGCATGCGGGCATCAGTCACGTAAGTGGCTGGGCAAGTGTCCGGATTGCAACGCCTGGAATTCGTTCAACGAGGAACGTCCACGCGCCGGAAAGGCCGGTTCGGCCTCAGGCATGTTGGGTCTGCGGGCCGCGCAACCGATACCTTTTGCCGAGATCGAACCGCAGGACGACACGCGGATCACGTCGGGAATACCCGAGTTTGACCGGGTCCTAGGCGGCGGCATCGTGCCGGGATCGTTGATCTTGGTCGGCGGCGAACCGGGGATCGGCAAATCTACGTTGATGGCGCAGGTGGCCGATCAACTCAGTTCTGCCGACCTGCGCGTGCTTTACATCTCAGGCGAAGAATCCGCGCGGCAAATAAAGCTTCGCGGTGAGCGGTTGGGGATCGAAGCCAAGAATCTTTTCTTGTTGGCCGAGACGAATCTGGAATCTATCTTTCAAGAGTTCGCGCGCCTTCCGCCGGATGTCGTGATCGTCGATTCGATCCAGACGGTATTTTCTTCGCAACTCGAATCGGCCCCCGGTTCGGTTTCGCAGGTGCGCGAGATCGCCACCCAGTTTCTGCTCTTTGCCAAGAACCGTGGCGTACCGGTATTTCTGATCGGACACGTCACCAAGGACGGCAGCATCGCTGGGCCAAAGACACTGGAACACGTAGTCGATACCGTGCTCTATTTCGAAGGCGAACGGCATCACAACCACCGCATCGTGCGGGCGACCAAGAATCGATTCGGCGCCGCCAACGAGGTGGGGGTGTTCGAGATGACTAGTCGCGGCCTGGTGGTCGTGGCCAATCCTTCAGAGTTGTTTTTGCAAGAAAGGCCGATCGGCGCGTCGGGTTCCGTCGTCACGGCGTGCATGGAAGGCACGCGGCCGATGTTGATCGAAGTGCAAGCCCTGGTTTCTGGTTCCAAATACGGCACCGGCCGGCGGATGGCCCACGGGGTGGACCAAAACCGCATCGCGCTGATGATCGCCATGTTGGAAAAACGATTTGGCTATCACCTGATCGGCGACGATGTGTTTGTGAACGTCGCGGGTGGTTTGGATGTGGACGAACCGGCGGTCGATCTAGGCATTGTCGCGGCGATCATATCCAGCTTTCGCAACACCGCGATCGACCCACAAACGGTGGTCTTTGGCGAGGTCGGACTGACCGGCGAAGTGCGCGGCGCCATGCAGTCGCAGGCACGCGCACGCGAAGCGCAAACGCTTGGATTTACGAAACTGATCCTTCCCGCGTCGAACAAGATCGGATTGGAAAAAATGCTCGGCATCCGTGTCGTCGGCGTACGGAGCGTGGAAGAGATGGTCGACGAGCTTTTCTGATCGGGCGCGAACAGGCCAAAACTCATGGTAAGGGAACAATAAATTGCCGGCTCAAGAACTTCGTGGTTTCGCGGAAAAAGTAACGTTCGCGACGGGTGCGGATTCGGCCATCGGCCGGGCGGTCGCGCTGCAACTGGCGCTACAGGGCGCTTATGTCGTGGCGGTGATCCCATCTTTGGCAGCGGCTGGTTCCCGTAGCGCGCTTGATGAACTTCAAAGTATCGGCACCTTGGCCAAAGTCATCGAAGCGGACATTTCCACCGAGGCCGGGGCCGCCCAAGCGATCGCGGAAGTGGAAGCGATGTATGGTCGTCTTGATCTCTTGGTGAATGTTGGCGGGTCCGTTGGGGAAACGATTGACAACGGGAGTCACCGAATTTGGGCGGAAATTGCGCATTCCCCAGTCGATTCGGCTTACTTTTGCACCCGCGAAGCCGCGCGTTTGCTCCAAGTGCGGCCATCACCCGCCGTGGTCAATGTCGCCAATGTATTCAGCGACGGCGAGGCCCAAAACGAAATAGCCGCATTAACCGCCGCCGCCGCGCTGAAAGGAATGTCCCGGGCTTTCGCGCGTCAACTGGGCCCCAAGATCCGGGTAAATTGCGTTATTGCCGGAAAATCGGTGGTAGATAGTGAACTCGATGGCCAAAGCGCTCCGGCGCGTCCGGTCGCTCCCACCGAGGTCGCCCGATCCGTGGTCTATCTCCTCTCTAGCGACGCAAAAACTCTCACCGGCCAGGTCCTTACGCTCGGGGTAGGCCCGAAATAATGCATTTAATGC
>JBDSEC010000062.1:0-3304 GCA_039920205.1 Pyrinomonadaceae bacterium | reverse complement strand
CAAGCCTTTCTTCAAACCAAGGTCGCTCCGGACCTAGACGAACAAGCTGGCCTGCTTTTCAGCGGCCGCCGTTCGGACCGTACGGAAAAAGTCATTATTAGGTTCAAGTCGGAAACGAAGATGGATCAGATGTATGGCAACGACTTAAGCGAAATTGACCAACAACGGATGTTCGCCAAAGAAGTTAGCAACAACCAATCGAAAACCGGCATTCTGATCAATGACCTCCTTAGAGTTTCAGGAAACGTCAAGAAGTCGTTTGACAATCTTGGACTGGTCAGTGCTGAGTTACCGCTCTCGAAAGTTCGTGAACTTTCACAAAACGAGAACGTTGCTTATATCTCGCAAGACCTCCCACTTGAATCATTCGGTCACGTCGTTGACACGACGGGATGGAACAATGCCGGTATCGGGGACAATGGAGATAACGACCCAACCACGCAATTGAACGGAAATTACGGAACGATCGCGGTCATTGATAGCGGGATCGACACCAATCACGTTCTGACCAACGGCGACGGTTCAAGCACCAAGGTCGATTTCAGCAAAGACTTTACCGGCCAAGGCATTACCGGTGACCCTTATGGACATGGAACCCATGTTACCTCGATGTTCAGCGGCGGTGCGGCGTATAGGAACGGCGCCTACCAAGGCGTTGCCTCTGGTGCGCATATTTTAAATCTGCGCGTTTTGAATAGCGTGGGCGTGGGAAATACGAGCAACTTGATCGCGGCGCTTGATTGGACGGTGGCTAACAAGTCAACCTGGAAAATCCAGGTGATAAACCTGAGTCTGGGCACTATGGCCGCTGACAGCTATGTCAATGATCCGGTCTGTCTGGCCGCCCGCCGTGCGGTAAATGCCGGCATCGTCGTAGTCGCTTCCGCTGGAAACACGGGTAAGAGCGTATCGGGCGGCAAGCGTTTCGGTTCGATCGGTTCGCCCGGCATAGAACCTTCGGTCATAACCGTAGGCGCGGCCAACACGTTTGGAAGCAACTATCGCAGCGATGACACCGTGGCAACCTACAGTTCGCGCGGTCCCACGCGCGGATTCCGGATCTTGTCGAACGGAGCGCGGAAGTACGACAACCTGGTGAAACCGGACCTCATTGCTCCGGGCAACAAACTGATCGGCGCCCGCGCTTACTACAACGGAACCGAGAACTACTTGGCCCGAACGATCGTGGGATTGAAGACCGGTGCGGCCACATTGAATAGCGAAACGCGGATGTACATGTCGGGAACGTCGATGGCGACCCCGATCGTAGCTGGTGCCGCGATGGATCTGCGTCAGGTAAATCACAACCTGACCCCGAATTTGATCAAAGCGATTCTGATGTACACGGCCCAACCGCTCAACGGCTTTAACAGTTTTGAGCAGGGTGCCGGCGAACTTAACTTGGACGGTGCGGTACGCGTAGCCCGACTGGTCGTAAATACCATGCCGACCGCCAATGGTTCAGCGATGTTGACCGGATTGTTGCCGACCGCGCAAACCAGTGTGATCAATGGCCAGACCGTTAATTGGGGCAAAGGCGTGATCACGAACTTCGGGTTCATCTACGGAAACGACCTGATGAACAAATGGCAAGGGATGTACGCCACCGGCGTGCTGATCGGTGACGCAACCCCGTTTTCCGGCAGCGCGTTGACCAAGTCGACTAGCCTGACTTCGGGAACGTTAACCGTACATCAGGGCGCGATCAAGAACAATGGCGTTTTGATCGGAGACGGGGTGCTGTATGTAAGTTCGAACGGAATGGGTGGCAGCCCGATCCCCATCTTTAACGGATACGGCGTCCTGATCAGTGACGGTGTTTTGATCGGCGACGGTGTTTTGATCGGCGATGGCGTTCTGATCGGCGACGGGATCGCGCTCGGAGATTCCGAGCTTGGTGACGAGACCGAAGGAATGTATCCGGATCCGTATCCGGAATAGGAACGGTTGCGCTGCCAACAAACTGAGGCCGTTTGAATCCTTTCGATTCAAACGGCCTCTTTCATTATCCGGGGATGTCTTTATCGCAACTAAGAGCGTTAAGCGCGTAAGACCTGTTTGGCGATAACTAAACGCTGGATCTCGGACGTACCTTCGCCGATAGTGCAGAGCTTCGAATCGCGCCAGTACTTCTCGGGCGGGTAATCCTTCGTATAACCATATCCGCCGTGGATCTGGATCGCTTCTTCGCAAACGCGCACACTCATTTCCGAGGCATACAACTTAGCCATCGCGCTCTCTTTAGTGACGCGGCGGCCTTGGTCCTTAAGATAAGCGGCGCGGTACATCAGTAGCCGCGCGGCATCGAGTTCGACCGCCATATTGGCCAACTTGAATTGAATGGCTTGGAATTCCGAGATCGGCTTGCCGAACTGGACGCGCTCCTTGGCGTACTTGATCGCAGATTCGTAGGCGCCTTGTGCTATACCAACCGCCAAGGCTGCGATCGAAATGCGGCCGCCGTCCAGCACCTCCATGGCCTGGATAAACCCGTCGCCTTCGTCGCCGATGCGGTTTTCGTCCGGCACATAGCAATCTTCGAAAACCACGCTGGCCGTCTCCGACGCGCGCAGACCCAACTTGTTCTCTTTCTTGGCAGGTGCAAACCCGGCCATTCCCTTTTCGAAGATAAACGCCGTGATCCCCTTGTTACCCTTGGATCGGTCTGTCACCGCCACCGCCACGCAGGTATCGCCATGGATCGCGTGGGTGATGAAATTCTTCGAGCCATTCACGACCCAGCCGCCATTCTTACGCACCGCTGTGGTACGTGTGCCCGAAGCATCGGAACCGGCCTGGGCTTCGGTCAATCCCCAGGCGCCGAGGTGCTTGCCACTAGCCAACGGCCGCAGAAATTTCTGCTTCTGCGCTTCGTTCGCATGCATGTAGATGTGGTTGGAACAGAGCGAATTATGCGCTGCGACCGAGATGCCGACCGAACCGTCTACGCGCGAAAGCTCTTCAATGATGGTCGCGTATTCGATATAGCCCATCCCCGCGCCGTCGTACTCTTCGGGGAACAGGACGCCCATCAAGCCGAGCTCGGCCAATTTGGGGACCAGTTCGATGGGAAAATGCTGGCTCTCGTCCCACTCCATGACATGCGGCTTTATCTCGCTCTCGGCGAACTCGCGCACGCTCATTTTTACTTGTTGCTGTTCTTCGGTTAATTCAAAGTTCATCCGGCACCCTTTATGATCACGGCATTAAAAACGTTATAAGCTATATTTATCACATTATAAGTGACGCAGGCCAGTCGAGTCGCATCGAACCTCACGATCTAACAAAATCGTTCGTTTGAAAG
>JBDSEC010000061.1:0-3737 GCA_039920205.1 Pyrinomonadaceae bacterium | reverse complement strand
GCCGCTGGATAACACAAAATGGCCGGTTAACAGCGCGCCCGCGTTTCGGAACCGTTCGATCACTTCATCCATCTGCTCTGAATTCTCCCGCCTAAACTACGTACGGTTCTTCGTTAAACCTAAAGGTTTTTGCTACAATCATTGGGATGAATTGGCATCGCAACCTCATCTCCGACTCGGTTCTGGTACAAGAGACCGTAGAACTACTGCTGGCCCTGGGTGGTTCGGCGTCAGTCCTGGACATTGCCGATACCGTTTTACGAATATCGAACCTTCATGAAGAGTTGGCGATCCAACTTGTTACTGATGTCATCCGCGGCGACCGGCGCCTAGGGTTTCGCGAACGTTCGACGGTCGAATTGCTTTTAGACGATTCCGATGCCTGGCTGCTGCGCGACACCGACTTTGTCGTCGTCGATGTGGAAACCACCGGGGCCAAGACCCCGCCGGGCCGCATCACCGAGATCGGTGCGTTTCGCATCAGTCGCGGCCAGATCACCGACACGTTTGAAACCTTGGTCAACCCGCAAACGCCGATCCCGCCGTTCATCGCCGACTTGACCGGCATTACCGACGACATGGTCAAAACGGCGCCGCTCTTTGCGGACATTGCCCATGACTGGTTGAACTTTGCCGATGGTACCGTCTTGGTCGCGCACAACGCCGCTTTCGATGTGCGCTTCCTAAACCACGAAATCGGCACGGTTTTCCCCGGCGGCCGGATGAGCAACGAGCATCTCTGTACGGTAAAGCTTTCGCGGAGCCTGTTTCCCACCCTGGACAATCACCGGCTGCATACCGTGGCCGAGCACTTCGCGATCTTCATAACTAATCGGCACCGGGCCGGCGGTGACGCCCGCGCGACCGCCGAAGTTTTCCTGCACATGCTGGAACATCTTAGCGATCACGGCGTGCATGACCTGGGCGGCGCCAGATCGTTCAAGCGTCATCAACGCGTCGCCGCCGTTAAATAGCTATTCAGGAACTCTCAACTACCGCAGCGCCGTTTTTGCGCCGGAGCAAATTCTTCACCACAAAGATCAGAATGATCATAATGGCAGCACCCAATCCGATGTACGGGTAATATAGCTTTAGAACCTCTTTCGCTTGCGCACCATAGCGGATCGCCAAAAAACCCTCCAACCCAAAGCGAAACGTCCGCCCGATGGCCACCGCCACCGCAAAGTGAATTACGTTCAGACGAAACACACCCGCGGTGATGACAAATAACTTGAACGGAAACGGTGGTGGTAATATTGCCGCCACCAACACAGACATTACGTCGTATCGGTCAAGCCACCGCTTAACCCGATCGCGTTTCGCGGGGGTGAACTTGTCTAAGGCACGGCCACCGGCCTGGCGCGAAATGTAATACAACACCACACATCCACCGGTCGAACCGGCGATGCCCGCGATCATATAGAGCGGTAGCCGCGCCGGGTTTGCCACGGCCAGCAGCATGAACACCGCATCGGTGCCGCCCGGCAATGGGATCAAAGCCGAATCGATGAACGCGATGGCAAAGAGCCCCAGGGCCCCAAAGGCGATCAAGTAGTTATTGACGGCGGTCAACCCGTTGGTGATCTTACGCAGGAACCATTTCAAGGGGTCTCTTCGATCCTTTCCGTTTTGGCCGATCCAGCCACCGCTTCCGTCGTTTCGTCGACCTGTTCCATTACAGTTTTTCGTGGACGCAAAAAGATCGCGTAGATCACGATCCCGATCAACACTAACGTCGCGACGATACTAACGACATAAGGTCCGTTTTCCTTCAAAAAGACCGCGACTGCTTCACCGTAGAAAACCGCCAGGGCGCCTTCAACAAAATACCGTAAACTCCGGGCGATCATTACCGTCAACATGAATTTCCAACGGGGATACTCCATTGCGCCGGCGGTGGCCACAAAGATCTTGAATGGCATCGGCGGCGGCAATATCGCGGGAATAGCGATCGCCAGAAAACCATAGCGGGCGTAAGCGCGTTCGACCCGCTGGATATGTTCCGCACGAAAGCGCCGGCGTAAGACCGCCTGACCGCCCCGGCGCACGATCGAATAGAGCACCGTACATCCCAAAACCGAACCCGCCGCGGCGAAGAGCGGAAAATAGAAGGCGGATTTGGGATCGCCGGCACAGCGCATAATGACTAAATAGTCATTGATCTCGGGCAACGAAAGCAGCGACGAATCCAACGCGCCCACCACGATCATGACCGGCCCGGCCACGTAGATGGGAACGCCGATTATGTACTGTTGTACCCAGACAAATGCCGCGTGTAACCACTGAAACATAGCTCGGTCGAGTTAAGCACAGGGCCGCAAAGATGTGAAGTGAACACCAAAAGAAAATGCATAAGCCCGCACGATCTAGCGCATCGGATTCGATCGCTTTTCCTACCGTCTACCATCTACTGTCTACTTCTTATTTGTTTTTTTCACCCCGTATGTATCGAAGCGATACAATCACGGATCTCAATTCCTTAGGAAACTGCCACCTTTTGCCTTCGTCGCACTCGTTAAGGTGCAGAAAAGGTGCTGGGTGTCGGGTGTCAGGTGCCGGGGGTAGGACGCCAGCGTTTGGAGTTCCGCCTTTAGGCGGCTTCTTCCCGTGCCGCGTACGGTAACACGCGTTTGGAGTTCCGCCTTCAGGCGGCTTCTTCCCAGGGCGCGCAGCTCCCACGGCAGAAACCCAACCGTAGGGAGGGTGCCCGTTTTGTAGCACGAAAACCTAGCGCATCAGAAGACCGTAACCCAACCTTCCGGGTCACTACCGAATGAACGAACTCAGTTAACCTGTCGATTTGGTAATCCACCGCGCGGGGTGAGATTCCACGGTCAGGTGAGACGACTACTCCGGCGCTAACAGCTAATGGCTAACAACCAACGACTATTAGCTCTTTCCAGTCTATCATCGGTGTCAACCAGAATTTTCCACCAAAGGCATCACGTGCGGCGGTGCAAACTATCGGCATGAAACCCGGGGTTGGTAGTTCCGTCTTCAGGCGGGTTCTTCCTCTTGTCAGAACCGGGAGTTTCCGCTCCTCTCACTTTGGGAGAGGTTGGCTGAGGGTGCCACTTCGGCATAGCGACTGGGTTTCTTCGTCACCGAAACTCAATATCCGGCCTAAAGGACGCTCGAAGTAACATTGGGTTGGTAGTATCGCCTTCAGGCGCGCTCTTCCTCTTGTCAGAACCGGGAGCGGTAGCGACTGGGTTTCTTCGTCACCGAATCTCAAGAACCTGCCTAAGGGACGCTCGAAGCTTACAGAATTACTAGATACATTCCGTCCCGGGCGGGACTAAGAACCCAGTCGCTATGCCGAGGCGGCACCCTCACTCAACCTCTCCCAAAGTGAGAGGAGCGGAAACTACCGGTTCTGACTAGAGAGGAACCCAGTCGCTACCGCTCCCGGTTCTGACAAGAGAAGAACCCAGTCGCTGCCGCTCCCGGTTCTGACCGGAAAGAACCCGCCTTAAGGTGGTACTACCAACCTGAGTTTAGTCGCTCCTAAACTTCAACCGGCAAGGTGATCCGGCCGTTCGGTCGCCCCGCTGGGGCTTAGGGCCTCTTCTTTACGATTCGATTCTATAAATATGTCGCCCCGATGGGGCTGAGGAATTGCGATGGTTGGTTGAAAATTGACAACGCGAGGCGCGGTCCTCAGAGGTCGTGGTTTTGAGACCCGCCTGCTTCTAAACCAGGAACTCAAAACGCGGGCCTCTCGTAAACACTAACTA
>JBDSEC010000060.1:0-3664 GCA_039920205.1 Pyrinomonadaceae bacterium | reverse complement strand
CCGGATAATTACGGCGAACCAACGGCCTGAGAATGTCTCCGTTGAATGATCGAGCTCTGCTGGCTAATGGCGGGTGCCGTCTAAATCCCACCATCGTCTGCAAAATCTGGCGTTACTGGCTCAACTTTCGGTACATATTTTGGTTCCCTCGAAGGCTAAAAGGAACACAAAAGGTTGTCGAATGGCCGGTAAAGTTGGGAGCGCGGACATCCTGTCCGCTGTCGCGCTTTAGCGCGACCTACATGCCCTACCGCGTCCGTTACTGTGAAAAGTGCATATTAGCCAACGACGGCGTGCCGCAGGCACGCCGAAGCGGACAAGGTGTCCGCGCTCCCAGCTACGCGATGAATCAACCGCAACTTGTCCTTTTCTCTGGGCAGAGCCTGGCTCCTAAGATGATTGGCGCGAGAGTTGCACTAAGGCCAACCATGTCAGTGCAACATTTTGCTGGTGCATTCAAAACCAGCTCGTCTTTGCTTTCGCCCTTGGAGAAAAGGGTCGTAGTGCGGGTGCTGCCGCGGATCCCGGCGTGGTTGCAAACCTATCACCTTACGCTGCTGACGCCGGTCTGCAGTGTCGGCATCGCTGGGTTCAGCTGGTTGGCCGCACGCGACATCCGGTGGCTGTGGATGGTGTCGGTAATGATCGGTCTGCAGTATGTTTGCGATTTTCTGGATGGCAAAGTGGGCAAGTATCGCGACACCGGCTTGGAAAAATGGGGGTTCTATATGGACCACCTATTGGACTACACGTTCGTCTTTGCGGTCTTGCTGGGTTACGGATTTATTTTGCCGGATCGGGCGGGCATTAATTTGCTGTTGGTGCTGGGTTTGTTCAGCGCCTTCATGATGAACTCGTTTCTCACTTTCGCGACGACCGAGCGGTTTCACATTAGTCACCTGAAAATGGGTCCAACCGAATTCCGCTTGTCGCTGATCGTGATCAACGGATTGTTGATCTATTACGGCCCTAACAAGATGATCAAGCCGTTGCGCTATGTGGCGATCGGTGGACTGGTGGCCTTGGTGATCCTAGTCTTTAAGACGCAGCGAGAATTGTGGAAGCAGGACATGGACCGGAAACGATTGCGAGAAAGTAAGCCTTAGTTGAATTTCACCCCGGGCAGCCCCGCCACAAGAAAGGGAGCGGCGATCGGCCGCTCCCTTTACTACTCATCCAATCGATCGACGGCTACTCGTCTCCCTCTTCCTCGTCCGTCGCCGGATTGATCAGCGAGGCGCTGGTCACCTTGTCGCCGGCGTCGGTTTTGATCAACCGGACCCCCGAGGCGCTTCGGCCCGTCTTGCGAATGCTGTCGGCCTCGATCCGGATCAACTTTGCCTGCTGGGTAATGATCATGATCTCGGACTTCTCATCAACCGGGAAGACCGCGACGACCTTGCCGGTCTTGTCGTTGGTCTTCATGTTGATCACACCCTTACCCCCGCGCGACTGCAACCGGTAGTCGATGATCTTGGTCTGTTTACCAAAACCCTGTTCCGATACCGACAACATTCGGTCGGTACCTTCTTTGGACACCGCACAGACCGATACCACTACGTCATCCGGCCGCAGATCAATGCCGCGGACACCCCGCGTGGCCCGTCCCATGGGTCGGGCTTGCTCTTCGTTGAACCTGATCGCCAATCCATTATGCGTAGCGATGAAGATCTGTTTGGTGCCGTCCGTCGAGACCACATCCAGCAATTCGTCGCCGTCGTCAATATTGATCGCGTTGATGCCGTTGGTGCGGATATTCGCGAAATCCGAAAGCGGCGTCTTCTTGATCGTGCCCTTGCGGGTAACGAACAGGACAAACGAGCCATCCGAAAATTCGCGGACGGCCACCACGCCCGCCAATTTGCGTTCGGCCGGCATGCTGATCAGATTGGCGATGGCACGTCCGCGGGCGGCCGTGGCCGCGTCCGGAAGTTCATGAACCTTGAGCTTGTACACCTGACCGTCGTCGGTAAAGATCATAATGTAATCGTGCGTCGAGGCGGTGAACAGATGCTCGATAAAGTCTTCGTTCTTGGCCTTGGCGCCCAATCGTCCCTTACCACCTCTTCCTTGACGGGTGTAGGCCGTAACCGGCGTACGTTTGATATAGCCGCTCTTGGTGACGGTGATCGAAACCTCTTCGTCGGGGATCAGGTCCTCGATGGTAAAGTCGATGCCTTCATCCACGATCTCGGTACGCCGTTTATCTCCAAAGTCGTGGCGCACCTCTTCCAGTTCTTTGACGATGACCTCGCGCAGTACTTGCTCGTTGGAAAGGATATTTTCCAACTCGGTGATCAGTTTGATCACCAGTGCGTACTCATCAAGGATCTTCTGCCGTTCCAAAGCTGAAAGGCGACGCAGTTGCAGATCAAGAATGGCCTGTGCCTGAATTTCGCTAAAGTCGAGCGCGGAAATAGCTTCCTGCAGCGCTTTGAGAAAGGTCGATTCCTTTTGACCCGCGGGAATACCCTTCCAAGTTTTGACCTCTTCCATGCCGGAATACTTGCCGGTCAACCAATTGCGCGCTTCCTCGACCGAACGGGCATTGCGGATCAACGGGATGATGAAATCTAACGCATCGATCGCCTTGTTCAATCCCTCTAAGATATGCGCGCGCGCGCGGGCCTTGCGGAGTTCGTATTCCGTGCGCCGGCGAACCACCTCGCGCCGGAACTCAACGAACGCCTCGATTATCTGTTTCAGGTTCAAAACGCGTGGCTGGCCGGCGACGATGGCCAGGTTGATGATGCCGAACGAAGTCTGCATCGGCGTCAACTTGTAAAGCTTGTTCAAGATGATCTGCGCCATCGCATCGCGTTTCAATTCGATGACAATGCGCATTCCCTGACGGTTAGATTCGTCGCGCAGGTCGGAAATGCCTTCCAACTTCTTTTCATTGACCAATTCCGCGATCCGTTCGATCAAACGGGCCTTATTCACCTGATAGGGAATTTCCGTGACAATGATCGCTTCGCGTTCGCTGTTGCCCCGGCCAATCCGGTCAACCCCGGCACGGGCGCGCAATTGCAGAATGCCGCGTCCGACCGTGTAGGCCTTGCGGATCTCGTTCCGGCCATAAATGAAACCGGCGGTGGGGAAATCGGGTCCGGTGACGATCTTGCACAGTTCGGCGATAGTGATCGTGGGTTTGCGGATCAAGGCAATGGTCGCGTCAACGATCTCGGTCAGGTTGTGCGGCGGCATCTTGGTCGCCATTCCCACCGCGATCCCGTCCGACCCGTTGATCAACAGATTCGGGACCCGCGTGGGCAGGACGCGGGGCTCGCTCAATGATTCGTCGTAATTAGGTTGGAAATCGACCGTCTCTTTTTCAATGTCGGCTAAGATCGCGGAAGTGATCTTGGCCATCCGCACTTCGGTATAGCGCATGGCCGCGGCGCTGTCGCCGTCAACGCTGCCGAAATTCCCCTGGCCGTCGACCAAGGGATAGCGCATCGAAAAATCTTGCGCCATGCGAACGATGGTGTCGTAAACCGCCGTATCACCATGCGGGTGATATTTACCAATGGTATCGCCTACCACACGGGCGCTTTTTTTGTAGGATTTGTTGTACTGGTTGCCCAGTTCGTTCATGGCCCACAACACGCGCCGGTGAACCGGCTTCAGCCCGTCGCGTACGTCCGGCAGGGCTCGGCCGACA
>JBDSEC010000059.1:0-7690 GCA_039920205.1 Pyrinomonadaceae bacterium | reverse complement strand
TTAGCCATTCGTTGTTAGCCGATGACGGAATGGCACGGGCCAATATGAATCTTACCTCGCGCTCTCGCAATCCGAACCGACAGGTTAACAACCTGTCGTACATTACGGAGTTTTCTCACCATGATGCACATCGCAGCGATTTTGCCATGACAATGGCCGCAGCATTGTAACGATCTTTGTGCGGTCTGGATCCATCGGTCTACGAGCGGTGGTTGGCTCGCGTGGGTGGCACGCGCCGGCGGCGAATACGCCGGAAGGGTTTAGTTGGGGCCTGTTGCTGTTACTTCCCGCCTACGTTAACCAAAGTGCGAGTTGGCCGAAGCTCCGCAAGCGCTCGTAGCCCCGCCTTTAGGCGGAACCGTACTGCGCACGTCCCGTTAAATTGAACGAGCCTGGTCCTGAACGATTCCGCCTAAAGGGGCTACGAACACTTGCCACAAACGCAAGACAAACTTAGGAATGTTTTCAAACGATCTAAACTTTGCTTATTTTTCGTCGGCGGTTTCCCGCACCTTATCGGGTTTGGGAAAAACAAAAGGTGCCTTTTTCCTAAGGAATTGAAAGCCGCGATTGCATCGTTTCGATACAGAGGGGGTAAAAAAAACAAAAGGAAGAGGAGGAGGTAGACGGTAGATAGTAGATTGTAGCGCTCAGTGAAAGTGCGAGGCTGGATCGGGAAGTCACATCAGACTACGATTGGTTTATCTACTGGCCACTGCCTACCGGCTACTGGCTACTGCCTACCGTCTACCGTCTACCGTCTACTTCCCATTCGCTTTGTTTCGATCGATTCGATAAAATCAGAATTCAATCACTAATTTGGAAAGCAGGTCAAATGGCGGAAAAAACGCAGAGTGGAGCGGACTTGATGGCCACCATCGCAGTGCACGGCCACGAGCGAAGCGGTGAGATATCTGAAGGCGCGGTGATCGCGCCGGTCTTTCATTCTTCTACTTACGGATTTGCCTCATTTGCGGAAATGCGCGCGTATGCTCGCGGTGAGATGCCCGACAAGTTTTTCTACTCGCGCTACGCCAACCCAACCGTAGCCGAGGCCGAGCGGCGCATCGCGGCCCTGGAAAGGGCCGAGGATGCAGCGGTGTTTTCCTCGGGCTCGGCCGCAACGTTCGCCGTCGTCGCGGCATTGTGTGAGGCCGGAGACGATATCATCGCAACCGATTCGATCTACGGCGGATCGACCAAGATCTTCAAGGATTTTTTCGGACGGTTTGGGGTCGCCACTAAGATCATCTCGATCGACGATATTCCTAAGTTGCCCGAGCTGACTACGCCGCGTACCAAGCTTTTCTGGTTCGAATCACCCGCCAACCCATTAGGCCGTTTGGTTGACTTAAAGGTGGCCGCAGATTCTGCCCGAGCGGCGGGTTTGATATCGGTCATCGACAGTACGTTTGCGACGCCGATCTTACAGCGTCCACTAGAGTTCGGCGTCGATGCCGTCATGCACAGCGCGACCAAGTATTTGGGCGGCCATTCGGACCTAACCGCCGGCGTGGTCGCGGGCAGCCGGGACTTGATCGGCCGAATGCGTGCCGTTTCCATGCGTATTGGCACGACCCTCGACCCGGCGGCGGCCGCGTTGATCACGCGCGGCCTGCGAACGTTGGATCTTCGGGTGCGAGCGGCCAATGATTCCGCCTTGAAATTGGCGCAGTCGCTTGACGGAAACCCCTCGGTCGACCGCGTGCACTATCTGGGGTTGGGATCTAACCCGGACCACGCGCTGGGCCAACGACAGATGGCGGGGGGATTTGGCGCGGTGGTTGCGTTTGATATTAAAGGCGGCGAGCCCGCCGTCGAGCGGTTTTTTGACGGACTGAAGCTAGTCCGCAACGCACCCAGTTTGGGCGGGGTCGAATCGTTGATCAGCTATCCGCTTTACACTTCGCATACGGGCTTTTCGGACGAACAGTTGCGCGCGGCCGGGATCACCTCCGGAACGGTACGGATCTCGGTGGGCATTGAGGCGTCCGCGGATATTATCGCGGATGTAACGCAAGCATTGGTGGCGGTTCGCACAAACTCGGTATCGGTCTAAGCCCTTCGCTTTACTTATCATGACCCCAACAATGGCAAATGGTTCTCCGGTAGCGCACAGCGCGGACCACCACCATTCGCATGCGCGGCATAGCCATGGTCACGGGCGGCTTCGCGCCGTTCTGGTTTTAACCGCTATCTACATGTTCGCCGAGGGCTTTGGCGGCTGGTACACCGGTTCCTTGGCATTATGGGCCGACGCCGGGCATATGCTTACCGATGTCGCCGCGTTGGCTTTGGCGCTGTTCGCGATCTGGTTCAGC
Source organism: Pyrinomonadaceae bacterium (assembly GCA_039920205.1). Taxonomy (GTDB): domain Bacteria; phylum Acidobacteriota; class Blastocatellia; order Pyrinomonadales; family Pyrinomonadaceae; genus JBDSEC01. The sequence goes on along the minus strand of JBDSEC010000059.1, from coordinate 5,369 downwards.
TCCCGCCCCGCGACCCCGCAAAAAACGTTTGGCTACTACCGAATTGAGATCTTGGCCGCGTTGATCAATGGCATTGCGCTGGTGTTGATCTCGTTGATCATCATTTACGAAGGGTACGAACGCTGGTTCGCGCCGCCGCAGATCCGTAGCGGCGCTATGATCGCGATCGCCGCGGGTGGATTGTTGATCAATGTGATCTGCGCGGCTCTGTTGCACGGTAGCCATGAAGACGACATGAATGTGCGGGGGGCGTGGCTGCACATCATGGGTGACGCCGTGGGTTCGGTCGGCGCCATGGTGGCGGGCGCGTTGATGTTATGGTTCGGTTGGTATCAAGCCGACCCGTTGATCAGCGTCTTTATCAGCCTGTTGATCATCTGGAGTTCGTGGCGGCTGATCCGCGCTTCGACCAATGTGTTGTTGGAGGGCACGCCGGCCCACATCAGTTTAGCCGCGGTCGAAGCGTCGATCCTTCAAACCGAAGGCGTGATTGACGTACATGACCTGCATGTGTGGACGATCACCTCGGGGCGCGAGGCATTGAGTGCGCATGTGACCCATGGCCCGGACCTGGCGCAATCCGCCTTGCTGTATGAGTTGCGGCAAAAGTTGTGTGATGAATTCGGCGTAGACCACCTAACGATCCAGATGGAGACGGCCGCATTCGAAGACGAAGCCATTCATTTTTGCCAATCGGGTACTCAGTGTTTCCGGTCCGTGCGAAGTTAGAATGGAAATCAATCTTTTGATCACGCTGGATCTGGCCGAACAAGGTGCGTTGCAAGCCGCTTTGGTGACGCGCGGTGCGCCGGATTCAATGATGACTTTGGCGCTAACTGGGGCCTGCCGGCTCGCTAGCCTGGAAGAAGCGCGCACGCTGCGCCGTTGGCTGGGTGATACCCGCGCGCGGGGTGGATCGGCGGATGCGGCGCTGAATTCCATCGAACGGACCCTGATCGGATTTGGCATTTAACCCAGATTGAGGAGAAAACAATTTAGCATGCGGGTAACCATCGGGCAGATCAACACCACCAGCGGCGATTACGCCGGCAACATGTCGCGCATCCTGCGCGCCTTCGACCAAGCGCGGGCCGACGGGTCCGACCTGGTCGTGCTGCCCGAGGTGGCCGTGCAGGGCTATATGTCGTCCGATTGGTTTCTGGACCGTGACACGGCGCGGGCCGCGATGGATCCGCTGAAAAAGATCATCGAAGCCAGCGCCGGGATAACCGCCGTGGTCGGAACGGTACGGCCGAATACGGCGGGCGCCGGGCGGCGGCTGCATAACTCGGCGGCGATAATCCAAAACGGAAAGCTGCTAGGCTTCGCCGACAAGACCCTATTGCCCGAATACGACGTGTTTGATGATCCGCGTTACTTCGAACCGGGCCGCGAGCGGCATGTGTTCGATCTGGCTGGCAAGCGCGTGGGCGTAGCGGTCTGCGAAGATCTGTGGAATGACAAGACTTTCTGGCGAGAACGGCTTTATCAAACCGACCCGGCGGATGAACTACTCTCGTTGGGCGCGAACGTATTGATCTCGATCAACGCCTCGCCCTTTAACAAAGGCAAGATGGGCATGCGCTGCAAGATGGTCGCCCATCGGGCCAAAGCCGCGGGCGTCCCCATCGTGTTTGTCAATCTGATCGGCGGTAACGACGGGGTGATCTTTGACGGAGCTAGTCTCGTTGCTGGTGTCAATGGTGAGATCATTTTGCAGGCGCCACCGTTCGAAGAATTTTTCGGCACGGTCGAGATCGAAACCCCGGTGCCCGATTCGCGCTGTATTCCCGGCGATGATATTCACACGGTGCGCCAAGCGCTGGTGTTGGGCATCCGCGACTATGCACAGAAAAATCGCTTTAGCCGTGCGGTGATCGGACTCTCCGGCGGCATCGATTCTGCGGTGGTGGCGGCCTTGGCCTGCGAAGCCATGGGCCCCGAAAATGTTTTGTCGGTAATGATGCCCTCGCCTTATTCATCACGCGGCAGCGTCGACGATTCAGTCGCGTTGGGCAATAACTTGGGCATGCCCACCATCGAACAGCCGATCAGCAATGCATTCGAAGTAATGACCAAACAGTTGGGATTGGAAAAACCGGAACGCGGCGGTCAGTCCCTGGCGGCGGAAAATATTCAATCGCGTTTGCGCGGCGTGATATTAATGTCGATCTCGAACGCCGAGGGCCGGCTGCTGCTTTCCACCGGCAACAAATCGGAATTGGCGGTAGGCTACTGCACGCTTTATGGCGACACCAACGGCGGGTTGGCGGTGCTGGGTGATCTGCTCAAGACCGAAGTGTGGGCCCTAGCGCATGACTTCAATCGCGAGCGCGAGGTTATCCCGAACGCGATCATCGACAAACGCCCGTCCGCCGAATTGGCCCCGGATCAATTCGATGACCAGTCGTTACCGGCTTACGACTTGATGGATCCGATCTTGAAGATGTATTTCGAAGATAAGGCCGCCCCCGAAGAGATCATTGCCGCCGGTCATGATGCCCAAATGGTCTATGAACTTTTGAACAAGGTCGAATCGCCCGCCAATGAATTCAAGCGCCGGCAATTACCGCCGACGCTGATCATTTCGAAAAACGCGATCGGCATCGGCCGCCGCCGGCCGATCACGCATAAATACCGGCGGACGCCGCACTTAGACGATTAGTCAACTTATTCCCCCTATGACAAACATTGGTACGGTCGAGAGTTTGTGGCGTTACCCGGTCAAGAGCATGCGCGGCATCGGGGCCAGCGAGGTCTTTATCGGATTTGCTGGCGTGTTTGGCGATCGCTGTTTCGCCCTTAGAGATACGAAAGCCCGCGCCGGGTTTCCCTATTTGAATGGACCGAGACAACCGGAAATGTTACGTTATCAACCCCGGTTTCGCACACCGGACCGGGCGATGTTTCCGCCGAATCTTAGCGAGGCCTCGAGCATTGCACCGGGCGTAACACCGTCGAATGGCAACCCTGACGATCTAGCGCTGGATGTGATCACGCCGTCGGGAACTGCCATCGCATTGGATGATCCGACCTTGCTGGAAATGCTGACAGAGGGATTGCGCGGCGAGCATTCAGTTTCGGTGATCCGGTCGGATCGCGCCTTGACCGATTGCCGGCCGGTATCGCTGATCGCCTTGCAAACCATAAAACAACTGGGCGCGGAAATGGACAAACCGCTCGACAAGTTGCGGTTTCGGTCCAACATCTATATGAACCTCACTAGTGGGGAAGGTTTTGGCGAAGATGCCTTAGTCGGACGAAAACTCCGCATCGGGGACCAGGTCGAGATAATGGTTTTGGAACGAGATCCCCGCTGCAAGATGATCTCTTTGGATCATGCAACCGGTGAACACGATCCAGACATATTCAGACATGTCGCTCAGTCGCATGAAGCTAATTCCGGCGTCTACTGTGCTGTTTTGGTCGAAGGGATAGCCCGAACCGGTGACTCGATCGATCTGCTGGACTAGTGCCGGTTAAACGACTCGCTCATTTTCTTGATTCACCATGTCTAATTCAAACACCGTTATTCGCAACGCCACGCCCGCCGACATTCCCCTGGTCATGGAACTGATCCGGGCCTTGGCCGAATATGAAAAGCTATCGGATCGCGTCACCGCCACGCCGGATCTGATCGAACAGGCGCTCTTTGGCCCGCGGCCGATGGCCGAATGCTTGATCGCGGAAAGTGATAACTGCGCGGCGGGTTTTGCGCTCTTCTTTCATAACTTTTCGACTTTCATCGGCAAGCCGGGCATCTATCTGGAGGACCTTTTCGTGAAGCCGGAATTTCGCGGGTGCGGCCTGGGTAAAGCTCTGCTGGCGCGGCTGGCCCAGATCGCCCTGGAACGTGACTGCGGCCGAATGGAATGGGCCGTGGTGGATTGGAACGAACCGTCGATAAAATTTTATCGCGCCTTGGGCGCTGAATCGCTGGATGATTGGGAGATCTTTCGATTGAAAGGTCAAGCGCTTGTAGCCCTAGCCATGACTCACACTTCCGTTTAGAATTCCGCACATATGATCGCCACCGTAACAGAACTCAAGGTCTATGTCCCGTCCGAGGATTTCGCCGAGTCTCAGCAATTCTATCGCGAATTAGGGTTCACGCTAACCGAGGCCTGGGGCGGAAACTTCGATTGCCGTTTGGGCGATACGGTCTTCCGGCTCCAGAACTATTACGTAAAGGACTGGGCCGAGAATCTGATGTTGCAGTTTGATACTCCCGATGCAAACGCCTGGTATGACCACGTAAAGCCGATCATCGATAGTGGCCGATATAAGCACGCTCGCGTGGGGCCACCGGAAGTTTTTGACGGCGCCACCATCGTACATGTGCATGATCCGTGCGGTGTGCTTTTGATCTTCATCCAATAGAATTTCTCATGAGAGCGGAAGTTAAATTTCCCGTGATCGAGACGACGCGTTTGCAGTTGACCCTGCCGTCGCCCGGCGACGCGCCACGCATGCTGGCCTTTGTAAAGGAGAATCGCGCTCACTTTGCGCGGTGGGACCCGGCACCAGCCGATGATTACTATACGAGCGAATTTTGGCGGGAACGACTGCAGCTGGCGCGCGATGACTTCACGTCGGGTCGCTCCGTTCGTCTGGTGATAAACCGTCGCGATGACCCAACCGGCCGTGTCGTGGGCGAATGCAATTTTAATAACTTCGTCCGCGGTGTGTTTCAGGCCTGCTATTTGGGCTACCGCATCGATCATCGTGATGAGGGCCAAGGATTGATGCACGAAGCGTTGACGGCGGCCATCGCCTACGTATTCGGCGAACTCAAATTACATCGGATCATGGCCAACCACATTCCCGTCAACGAACGCAGCGGGCGCTTGCTGCGACGCTTGGGATTTACGGTCGAGGGATACGCGCGCGATTATTTACGTATCGCCGGACGATGGGAAGATCATGTCCTTACTTCCCTGGCGAATCCGGATTGGAAACCTGAATAGCCCCCATTCACCTCTATGAATCAATACGAAGCCGACGATAGCGTCATACGCATCCGTCCCGTTCGCATAACCGACGCTGAAACCATTTATTTGGCGATCCGCGAATCCATCCTTGAGCTCTCCACTTGGATGGTCTGGGCCCACCCGGGCTATTCAATGCAAGACACCCTGGAATTTGTTCATGGCGCCGAAGAGGCCTGGGCCAAAGAGACCGAGTTCACGTTTGCCATTGTCGATCATTGGAGCGGCAAGTTTTTGGGTACGGTTGGATTGAATCAGATCAATCGGCAATATCAGATGTGTAACTTGGGTTACTGGGTTCGCACCACCGAGACCGGCCGCGGTTTGGGCGCGCGCGGAACTCACCTGGCCGCTCGCTTCGGGTTGCGCGAATTGGGTCTG
>JBDSEC010000058.1:0-4102 GCA_039920205.1 Pyrinomonadaceae bacterium | reverse complement strand
CCTGGTGATTGCTGATCACGATCTCGCGCTCGATCTCGATGGTGACTTCTCGTCGCTGTTTCATTTGATCCCCGTCCCCTCGAAGGTGAATTCCGTGTTGGCAAACCCTGATCTCGCTTCCCCCTAGGCGCCATCGCCAATCCACGAATTTCACGGGTCTGCCAACCACGAATAGATATACAGGACTCACGGTGAGAGAATCTTTAGGGTTGTCTGAAGCTTTTCTGACATTTTCCTGAGTAATTTATGTGGGAGCGAACAAGGCAATTCCACCGGGCGTTTGTCCAACGGAAAAAGGGGGCGAAACCCACATTTCGCCCCCTTCGTTGGACCTACGGCATCGACGAGCCGCGCGGATACTTATTGCGGCGAACCGGGCAACGGTATGTCGCCCGTTGAACCCCACTGGACCGCTTGGAAAGCGCCATCCGAACTGCGCAAGTAGAACCACTGGCCCACGGATGGACGGAATACTGCCACGTCTGTCTTACCGTCCTTATCGTAGTCACCCGGCACCGGACGATCACCGTTGGCACCAAATTGGACCGCAGAGAACTGACCGGTTGTGCTCTTCAGGAAGAACCAGGTACCACTGCTCGGCCGGAAGACGGTGATATCGGTCTTGGAATCTCCATCGAAATCGCCATCAACCGGTATATCGCCGTTCTGCCCGAAGATGGTTTGCGAAAAAGTGTTGTTTCCACTATTCAGGATAAACCAACCGCCGTTGCTCGGGCGAAATACCGAGAAATCGGTGGTACCGTCGGCGTCGAAATCCGACGAATGGCTGGTCGTAGTGTGGGGTTCTCCATAGATGAAATCGTCCATCGCGATCACGTCCACGTTGTTGGTCCCATCGATATTACCGGCGACCATGGGTTTGTTACCGACGAGTATTTCCACACGTGCGATCTTTTCACCGGCGTTAAACGAAACTCCCAGAAACGAAAGTCCATTGTTTGCAGCGGTGACCGAGATGGGGACGGTCAAGAGCCTGCCATCCACCCCGTAAACACGCATGATCGCGTTGATGTTTGAATCGACGTCACAGAAAACCGCGCCAAATCCACTGACGCCGGCCGGAATACTGGTCCCGGGAATGAAGAATTGGATCGAAAGTACCGTCGAATTGTCGTTTGTACTCCGAACCGTAAAGAGACGCTCGGCGCTAAAAGCTTGAAAGATGCTGGAATAGCTGGCATCAATGTTTCCGAAGCGAACCGGCGTGCCCGAGGCCGTGTTAGCGCTGACGATGAAATTACTGGTGTCGCTGCCGCTGTTAGACGAGGGTGATCCAAAGATCACGCCGCGTGGGCTGTTCGAGTTAAAAAAGTTACTGGGGAAAAAATTTGGCGCCGAGAATGCGTCCGGCACGCCGTCCCAATTTATCTCGCGGCGGCCTCCGGGAAATGTTTGCGCCGTATTAGGATTAATTGCGCCGAGATCGGTCCGGAATAGATCGACTGTAGATTGAATGGCCGCGGCATTCGCACCTGCCGCCGATCGAACAACCGTCGCGGCGGAAGCGGCATTGGCGACGATCAGCGTGGCCAAAACACCAAAAAACAGTCCACGGATCCGTTTGGTTGTATTGATGATCATGTTCATCTTCATGTGTGTTGCTCCTTTTTGAATCAAAAATTAGAAAAGTTGGTGGTTGATAAGTTTCAGTGGCTGGTTCTAATCGAACTCGATCTCGCCGCTACTGATCAACCGTTGCACTATCGGCCCGGTCTGAATTTTGCTCCGCCGGTTGAGCAATGAATCCGGACAAACGAGCACACCGCCGTCCGCGCTGGTGGTAAAGTGAATTTCCGCTGAATCCACGAGGGCAAAGATGTCGTCTTCGCTTGAACCCATTAGGTGCGCCGCTTCGTTAGTATTAAGCATTTCGACCTGATCGCCACATCCGGTGCACCAAGTGCGGTTGGATGGGTGGTTGCGAATAACGATTTCGCGCTCTATCTCGATCGTGACTTCTCGTCGCCGTTTCATCTATGCTCTTCCCCCTACCCGCTGTTCGGTTGATGGCTGTCGGTTCGTAAAAACTGAATTTTTCGTGCTTGCCGCCACGCGAATAGTAATAACCCGAACGGCGGCCCTAAATCTTTAACATTTCCTGAAAGTTTCTTGAGATTTTTCTGTGATTTTTCTGAAAGCCGCGATAAATCGAGAAAAGGGCGCGATTATCCTCGCCGCCCCGTACAAACGTGTTTTACGCCGAGTTTAACCGGTCGTTCGTCCACCGGCTGTCACGTTTGGGACGCTCCGCACTCGTCATCTTCCACTTATCGGGCCATAAGAGTTATTTGTTTCCGGGTTCGCAGACTTACGGTACAATCAGGCGACCCCGGTCTTTTCGGTTGCTTTAAGTTTGGTCCACATGTCGTTCGCACTGATCAATACAATGCCGACAGACGCCGGGTCTTTAGCAAGTTCTGAGACTATTCCGAAAGAGCGTAGATCCCATGCAGGAAAGTGGTATTCAGGTATATGAATTTGCCGGCTTCCGAATCGATGGGAGCGAACGGTTCCTTTCCTTTGCCGGCCAAACCATCCCGTTGACCCCCAAGGTCTTCGACACTCTTCTACTCTTGGTTGAAAACGCGGGTAAGGTCGTCAGCAAAGAACGCATGTTGGATGAAGTGTGGGAAGGCAGCTTCGTTGAAGAGAACAATCTGGCCCAGAACATCTCCATTTTGCGCCGGGTGCTGGGCGAGCAAGTCGAAGGTTTACGTTTTATAGAAACCGTCTCGAAGCGGGGTTATCGTTTTGTCGCGGAGGTCGCGCCGATGGGAAATCAAGGCAGCGACCTGGTTCTGCGCGAACGCACCCGCGCCCGGATCGTGATCGAAGAGGAAGACGACGACGAGTTCGATCCGACCATTCACCTCTTTGAGTCAAGTGACGGCGTCTATTCCGCGAATTCGCCAGCGGTCAAGCCGTTGGCCGTACTCGCCGTAGCGCCCATACCCGAAACCAAATATGCCATAAGCGGCGACGTAAACATTGCTTACCAGGTGATCGGTGACGGCCCTATCGATCTGGTGTTTGTCATGGGCTGGGTTTCCCATCTCGAGTATTTTTGGAAGCATCCATTGTTTGCTTCATTCCTTCACCGCCTGGCGTCATTTTCGCGCCTGATCCTCTTTGATAAGCGTGGAACCGGACTTTCGGATCGCGTGCCTATCAACCAATTACCTACGCTTGAACAGCGCATGGAAGATGTTCATGCGGTGATGGACGCCGTTGGTTCCGAGCGCGCTGTGCTGGTGGGCGTTTCCGAGGGTGGTCCGATGTGTTCCCTGTTCGCGGCAACCTATCCCGAAAAGACGGTCGCGTTAGTCATGATCGGCACCTACGCCAAACGGATCTGGGCGCGGGATTATCCCTGGGCACCAACTGAGGAACAACGCGCAGCATTTTATGATCTGATGCAACGCGAGTGGGGTGGGCCCGTAGGAATAGATGAACGCGCCCCGTCGATGGCCCAAGACCCGGAGTTTCGCCAATGGTGGGCGGAATACTTGCGGATGGGTGCCAGCCCAGGCGCGGCCGTCGCGTTGACCAAGATGAATGCCGAGATCGACGTGCGCAATGTGTTGCCGTCGATTCGTGTGCCTTCATTAGTGATCCACCGCAGCGGCGACATTTGCTTAAAAGTAGAAGAAGGGCGACTGGTCGCATCGCAGATCCCGGATTGCAAATACGTGGAGTTAGGGGGCGTCGACCATCTACCGTTTGTGGGCGATCAGGCCGAAATACTCGACGAGATCGAGGACTTCCTTGCCGGACTACAACATCCGGAAGAATATGATCGGGTGCTTGCCACCGTAATGAGCGTGAAATTCTTGTCGACCTCCAGAGACAATGACGGCAACACACGTTTGCAGGCATTCATTCGCCGCCAGTTGGACCTATTCAAGGGCCGCGAGGTTTCGAACGGGACGGACGGTGTGCTCGCCACGTTTGATGGGCCTGCGCGCGCCATCCGTTGCGCGGCCGCCATCACCGAATCGGCGAACAACCTGGGTATGCAGGTTCAGACGGGTTTACATACTGGTGAATGCGATGTGCGCGATGGCACGTATAGCGGTTTTGC
>JBDSEC010000057.1:0-5436 GCA_039920205.1 Pyrinomonadaceae bacterium | reverse complement strand
GATAGTCCGCCGCGGTGGTAAATATTCAGCTGAGCTTTCCGCTAATGGTAATAAAACTCATTCCGTGGGCACGAAACAAGCAAATGCCTGGGGTCTATCCGACATGCACGGTAACGTTTATGAATGGTGTCAGGATTGGTGGATCGCGAGTTATGAAGACGGGCCGGCAGTTGATCCCCCGGGGCCATCAACCGGCCGATACCGAGTGCTGCGTGGTGGCTCATGGTCCGACTTGCCCATGCGGGTACGCTCGGCATATCGGGACTCTCTCCCGTCGGATTTGAGCACTTCGGTGTTGGGGTTTCGATTGGTGGCGGTTCCCCAGACTCGCTAGGATTCTGGAATCTACTGGCGGCGGTTGGCGGTGAACCATGTCTTCAAAAGTTACTGCGCAGAACCGGAAAGAATCTAATCAGTCGCCGGTCTATAATAAGTGGCAGCACCAAAATATGACTTACACGCGACCATTAGTTATTTTCGAAGTGATGTTGTTGCTCGTCCTTCTTCCGTGGTCCGGGGTACCAATGGCGTTGGGCCAAACCACGCCAGGTCAGAGTCCGGTCAGTAACCCGGCGCCGGCGAAAAAGAAAAAGCCGGCGTCGCCACCGGCCCGCACACCAACGAAGCGGACTACGAACACTTCTTCCAAACCAGCCGCAAATTCAGACGCGGCCGAGATCACCTTTTGGGAATCGATCAAGGACAGCAAGAACGCGGCGGATTTTCAAGCCTATCTGCGCAAATATGGCGAAAAGGGAAAATTTTCGGACTTGGCCCATAACCGCCTGACCGAGATCGAGGCGGCCGGTAAACCAACGGATCCGAAGCCGCCAGCTACCACGAACAATACCGGCGCTAACTCGCCCTCGGTGCCAACCCGCAATCAATATGGCATTGATTTTGTATGGATCGCGCCCGGTACGTTCGAAATGGGTTCTTCAAATAGCGAACAACCGAGGAACGCTAATGAATGACCCAGGCATCAAGTAACGCTTACGCGCGGTTTCTCTCTGGGTAAGTACGAGGTTACCCAGTCTCAATGGCAGGCGGTGATGGGCGACAGCCCGTCAAAGTTCGAGAACTGCGAGCAGTGCCCGGTCGAGAATGTCTCGTGGGATGACGCGCAAACCTTTATCGACAGGCTTAACGGGTTGAATGACGGATTCATTTACCGATTACCGACCGAAGCGGAATGGGAATATGCGGCACGGGCGGGCACGACCGAACCGTCAAAGGATAATCTAACAGAATTTGGTTGGCACGATGTCAATTCAAACAAATCAACTCATCCGGTGGGCCAATTAAAGCCAAATGCGTGGGGCCTGTATGACATGCAAGGGAATTTGTGGGAGTGGGTACAGGATTGGTATGGGGATTTCGGCGCCGGGGCGCAGACTGACCCATCGGGACCTATTTCGGGCACTGAACGAACCATTCGCGGGGGAAGTTGGAATAGCCCTTTTCAAGCAGCACGCGTCGCGGTGCGACTGGGTTGGGTGTCCACCTCGCGCCAGAGCACTTGGGGCTTCCGCGTCGCGCGTACAGCAAAATCGAGTACCACTGACAATTCGTCGACAAGTACGAGACCGGCACCGTCGGGTCAGCCGCGAGCCGGAACCTCTTGGCGTAGCCCGCAGGGGATCGATTTCGTTTATGTTCCAGCGGGTAGTTTCGATATGGGATCGGTTGACGGCGAGGCGGACGAAAAACCGGTGCACCGCGTGATCATCAGTCAAGGATTTTACCTCGGTAAGACTGAGGTGACCCAGGCGCAGTGGAAAGCCGTGATGGGCGCTAATCCGTCGAAAAACCAGGGTGACGATCTGCCGGTGGAGCAAGTTTCATGGGATGACGTGCAAGAGTTTATTCGTCGATTGAATGCGCAAAGTAACGGCGTCATTTATCGTCTACCGACCGAGGCGGAATGGGAATATGCGTGCCGTGCGGGTACGACTGGGCGGTACGCAGGCGATCTGGAGGCGATGGCGTGGTACCTCTCGAACTCAGGCAGCGCGACGCATCCGGTGGGACAGAAACAGCCCAACGCGTGGGGGCTGTACGATTTGTACGGGAACGTCGGGGAGTGGGTGCAGGATTGGTACGGTTCCTACCGTGAGGGAGAGCAGACGGATCCAAAGAGGGAAAGTTCAGGCCCCGGCCGGGCGCTTCGGGGCGGCACCTTCCGCAGTCGCGCCGAGCTTCTGCGGTCGTCATTTCGCGGCTTCAACACACCGGACTCGCGCTTCTCCCCCTATGGTTTCCGCCTAGCGAGGACGCCGTAGGGTCATTTCTGTTTGGTTCCGTATAAACAGCCGAAAGTGGATCGCGAATCTCATTCGTCCGTCGGGTGGGAAATCGCATCTGGGCTAGAGGTTTGTCTTCGTCGCTTAGCGACGGTTTATTTGACCCGTGAGTTTCCAGTCCGGTTATCCGAAATTGGGCTAAAGCCGATCAGATAGATTCATCAGCAATATTTCGGCTAAAGCCGACTCGGGTGTTCGCGGACCACTATCTAAAGATAGTGGCAACTTATGGATCATCGCTCACGCGATGTGCTTTTCGACAACTTCTTAAAGTGATTTCGAATGGCAATCGCGTCAAATTTCATCGCAATACCTGCCCATTCATGATACTTTGCCTGCGATCTGCCAACCTGATTAGGAGCCTTCACGATGGCGCGTAAGGGCGACCGGATCGGCCCCTACACATTACTGGAAAAGTTGGGCCGCGGCGGATTTGGCGTGGTCTGGCTCGGCGAAAAGCGCACGGCCCTGGCCGCAACGCGCGTGGCGCTGAAGCTGTCGAATGATGACGACGTTGATCTGGAGGTGATCCAGCGCGAAGCCTCGGTTTGGATCGAGGCCAGCGGCCACCCGAACGTCCTGCCAATTATTGACGCCGACATCTACGACGACCAGGTCGTGATCGTCAGCGAGTACGCGCCGCACGGTTCACTTGAAAGGTGGTTGAAACAACACGGCGGCAAGGCCCCCACCGTGGCGAAAGCCGTGGAGATGGCGGACGGCATTTTGGCTGGATTGGCCCACCTGCACGCCAAGCGCATCATTCATCGCGATCTGAAACCCGCCAATATTCTGTTGTCCGAAGAGACCCCGCGCCTGGTTGATTTCGGTTTGGCACGCGTTCTGAAATCCAGTTCGCATAGCCATACCGTGTCCGGCACCTACGCCTACATGCCGCCGGAGACTTTCGACGGGCATCGTTCGGAACAGACCGATATATGGTCGGCCGGAGTGATCCTGTACGAATTGCTGGCCGGCCGGTTGCCCTACCCGCAAGACAGCGATGCATCATTGATCTCGGCCATTCTGAATAAATTGCCGGAACCGCTGCCGGACGGTTTGAATAATCGCTTGAGCGAAGTGGTCATGCGCGCGTTACGCAAGGATCTGACCGAACGGTACCAGACGGCGCGCGAGATGCGCGCGGCCTTGCGTGCGGCTTACTCGCCCACCACCTCGACCGAAGAGCTGGCCCAGACCCAGGTGTGGACGGGGCCAAACCCCGCCGCTCGTTCCACCGTCTATGAGACCAATCCGATGGCGCCGGGTGTCACCGAATCACCGTTGGGAATAGCGGCGACGAAACCTGTTCCGCCGTCGTCGGAAGTTCCGGTCACGGTTGCGGCGGGAACGGTCGCTTCAAGCGTCGAATCACCGAACGCAAACATTTCTGGCCCACCCAGCCGCGAAGTCTTGGCCGCCACGTCGGTCGGAAAACCAAGCGTTGATTACCATGCATCAGAACGGTGGGCGTCACGCGAAAAGCCACCACCGAGCAATACGGCCAAGTTGATCGGTTTTGGCGCATTGGCACTGGTGCTTGTCATAGGCCTGTATTTCGCGGTTCGTTGGATCAGTTCCGGCACGACGCAACCGGCTGCGAATTCAAGTGGAGCGGGTTCCGGCGCCCCGAATCTAGTTAACGGCGCTCCGATCACTCCGTCGGGCAAACCGCTGGGCACACTGTTGACCGAGAGTAGTGTTTACAAGGTGGCCATCGGCCCGGACGGTAATCTGGCCGCATCGGCGGGTGGTGACAATTATGTTCGGCTATGGCGGGTTAATCAGAGTAACTTGCCGGTTGTTCTCACCGGACACACCAAAACGGTGCGCACCGTTGCCATCAGCCCGGACGGGAAAACCGTAGCATCCGGCAGTGATGATCAAACGATCCGCCTTTGGAACGCTGCCGACGGCTCGTTCCTTCGTGACATTAAAGGCCACACTGGTTGGGTGTTCGATCTGATGTTCAGCCCCGACGGGCAGACGTTAGTTTCAGCCAGCGGCGACAAAACGGTGCGCCTTTGGCAGGTCAGCGACGGGACGTTGCAACGGACCATACGCATTCCGGATACGATGGAATTGATCGTCAGCATCAGCGCGGACCTGCAGAACTTGGCCGTGTTTCAACCGTCGCTCATGCGCGTACGGATCTGGTCGATAGCGAAGAATAGTTTGGTGGTCGAGTTGTCAGACGCGAATTTCGAAGTCAGCGGTGGCGCGTTTTCACCTGATGGTCGAACCTTGGCGCTGGGAAGCAAAGATGGAGAACTCGGGCTTTATGAAACAACCAACGGCAAACTTCTGCGAACTTTAGCGGGTAGCAAGGGACGGACTGGCAGTGTGGTATTTGATCCGTCCGGGCAACTGGTGGCCGCGGGATACGAAGACGGCAGCATCTGCCTTTGGCGTGCCGACGATGGGAAATTGCTGAAAACGCTCAAAGGACATTCCAAATTCGTCTTGACCCTAGCTTTCAGCGGCGACGACCGAGTTTTGGCGTCGGGCGGTGACGATAAGACGCTTCGGCTATGGGAGATCCAGGCGAAGTGAAATTGGAACCTGATTTCGCCGACAGAACCACCACCCCGCGGCCGCAGCGGCGGTTGTCAACGATTTTGAGACACGGACCTGTAATTAAATAGGGAGCATAGAACTTGGCTCCGGGGAGTGGCCCGAGATTAATTTGGGCGGGTTGCTCCACATTTGGCCGGGTAAATTCGGCGGGGTGGGAAGTTTATTAACGAAGCGCTCGGGATGAGCGGCATGAGCGGCCAGCAAAATAACTTGGCGGGTCACGCGAAGGGCGGGGGCCAAACCATAGTGGACCTCGTAAGGGGTATGCAAGCCGATCCCCGAATGATGATGTAACTGGTTGTACCAATGAAAAAAGGAAACGCCGAAAACGCGGCCATCTTGGATGGAACCAAAGCGTTCGGGAAACTCGGGGCGGTATTTCATGGTTCGAAACTGGGACTCGGAAAAGGGGTTGTCGTCCGACACGTAGGGCCGGGAATGGGACTTGGTGACGCCGAGGTCGGCGAGCAACTCGGCCACGCCGCGGGACCTCATGGAGGAACCGCGATCGGCGTGGAGGGTAAGTTGGTCGGGGCTGATCAATTGCTTGGCGCAA
>JBDSEC010000056.1:0-7590 GCA_039920205.1 Pyrinomonadaceae bacterium | reverse complement strand
TTGTCTCCGTCGATGGTGACGTTGTCTGCACCATTGAGTTCGATCACGCCCCGGCCCGTTGCCGTGGCACCCGAAACCGACACGCCATCGTTGGCGGGTCGAATCAAGAGCGAAGTGTACAAGGCCGAACCCGCGCCGCTGCTGTTAAGCACCGCCGGAGCCGTCTCGGTCGTACTGGTAATGATCGACGCGGTGACCGCACCTTGGTGTGTTCCGGCGTTGATCGCGTCGAAAGCCGCCTTCAAGGTCGGATAGTCGGTCGGCCCCGGCGTTCCCGCCGTCGCCGTCACCGAGACCGGCCCCGCCGGACCCAGATTGATCGTCCAAGTGTAGCTGGCCGGTGTTGCGTCCGTGTTCGCCGCGTTATCGATCGCGCGCACCATAAAGGTATGCGAACCGGCTGATAAGCCCGCGTAGTTCTGCGGACTCGTGCACGCGGCAAACGCGCCGGCATCGAGTTTGCATTCAAAGCTGGCGATCCCCGAACCCGCGCCATCGTTGCCGCTAAACGTGAAGGCCGCGTTCGCGCTGTTCGACGGATCGGGCGGATTCGTCAAGATGTTCGTATCCGGCGCGATCGTATCCACCACCCAAGTAAAGCTTGCGGGTGTCGCATCCGTATTGGCCACATTGTCGACCGCACGCACCATAAAGGTATGCGAACCTTCGGCCAACGCGGGATAGGATTGACCCGACGTGCAGGCGATAAAGCTACCCGCGTCGAGTTTGCATTGGAAGCCAGCAATACCGGATCCGGCTCCATCATTACCGCTAAACGTAAACGTCGCGGTGGCGTTATTGGTTGGATTCGTCGGATTCGTCAGGATCGACGTATCCGGCGCGATCGTATCAACCACCCAAGTAAAGCTGGCCGGTGTCGGATCGACATTGCCCGAAGTATCCTTCGCGCGCACCATGAAGGTGTGTGAACCATCGGTTAGAAGAGTCAGATTGACCGGCGACGTACAGGCCGCGAAGGCTGCCGCATCAAGCTTGCACTCGAAACTCGCCACCACTTCCGGGGCCGGACGCGTATCCGTCCCACTGAAAGTAAAGGTAGCACTGGTACTGGCGGTCGGATTTGTCGGGTTCGTCAAGATTGACGTATCCGGCGCCGTGGAATCGATCAATTCGTCAGCACCGATCTCAGCCGCGCTGCCCGCTGGCCGCGGGTTGAGATCAATGTCGTTGGTGATTCCAACGATAGTCGATCCCGCATTCGCCACGGGACTGCCGGCACCAACGTGCAGATCAGTTCCGGAAGTGAACAACGGATCGCCCGAGATCGAGTTGGCATCCTGGCCCGAAGCTGCCTGCCATAAGGCGAGCGTTGCATAGTAGGTTCCACCACTGCTGCCAATGGTGCCAACTTGGGCTTGCGGATTTGCTCCAAGAACAAATAGATCGTTGCGGTTCGAACCACCTGTGCCCCAGGCATAGCCGGCTGGCACGTTTATCGCAGAGTGAAGCAACGTACCAGTATTAGACGACAGATCCATATAAGAAATGTTGTCTTGCAGGGTCAAATTAACCGGGAGCGCAGTGTTCAGCGAAATACCAAACGACGAGATCGTCGAACTCGCTTGCGTCCCTGGATCGATGTCGCCAGTTAAGAAAATGCTGTTGTAAACGATTTTGTCGCCTAGACCATTACTAATACCGATTCCGACACCTTGATCCGGGGAAGTTCCGTTGGACCTTACGTTCCAGATCAAGTTGTTGGCGATCGTATTATTGGTCGGTGCCCCAACACTATTTGCATTGTCCACGATGCCTACCGCTGAAAACGTCGTTGGCTCGACAATATCGTGAATCTTGTTTCGGCTAACGTTGGCGTTCGAAACCAAAACGGTAGTACCGCCGCTCGTCAATGACCAGCTCGCACCCGTTGATCCGATGACAATACCCACGCGATCGCGACTTCCGCCACCCAGTGAGGGGAAGTTCGTGTCGCCCACGAAACGGACTTCGTTGTCGACGATTTGAATGCCGTCTTCATTGAACACAAGAATACCGGCCGTACCGATCTCTTCCGACCCAAAGGCGGTGGGACCCACCAGATTCTTGCTGATCACCGTTCCGGTGTAAGGCGCCAAGGAGCTTCCACCCAGCGACGCGATACCCACGCTCACCTTCTTGATCAGGTTGTTGGTGTAAGTATTGTTGTGACTGCCCGTTCCGCCGGTCAGGATCGCTGCGCTCGACGTCGAGATGATGCCGAAAGTGAACAAACCAGCCGTACTCTGATCCGCCCCGGCGTTGATCACACAGTTCTTGATCGTATTATTTTGCGCGCCGTTGGTAGTGCCAACGCTGGCGATCCAGATCGCCGCGGTACTGGTCAAGTTGGCGTTATTCGTGATGGTCAAACTTTGATCGGTTCCACCGCTCGTGCTTCCATCAAAGGTCACACGATCAGCCCCGTTCAACTTGATCAACGCACCTGCTGCCGGACCCGTGCCAGAAATGACTCGGGCGGCACCGCTCGGCTTAATGGTGATCGTGTAATTACTGCCAGCAGGCTCCTCGAGAGGCGAATTCAACACATTCGCACCTGTCTCGACCGTCAAGTCAGACGTAAGATTCACCACCAAATTGCCGGTCAAAGCTCCGGCGTTGATCTGTGCAAATAGACCACCTGCGTTGGTCAACGACGTAATCGTTTCCGCGGTTCCCACATTCAGCGAACCGGTAATCGGTGCAGCGATCAAATAGGAGAACGGCGTGGTTGGCGCCGTTCCTGCGGCCGGCGGGCTCGTCGTAAAGGCCGCGGCACCCGCGATCGGGTTTGAACCCACGTTTCCAACGTTGTCCTGTGCAACAAAGTAATACTGGATCACATCGTTTGCCACAACTCCGCCGAGGGAGGCATAGGAGAAGGTAAAGTCGTAGTTACCGCTTCCGGTCGAGACGCCCGTGGCCGCGGTAAACGCGCCTACCGCACCCTTGCGGTAATAGGCCACGGGAAGTCCAGCACCCGCCGTCGGAACGCCCGACGGGTCGACGATCTTCGCCGTTAATGTGCGGGAAACCGTATTAGTTGAGTTTGTGGCGGCGGTAAAGAAAATATCCGGGAAGTTGGTATCAGCGGCTGCCGTGAACGCACCTTCGTCAGCACCGATGTCGGGGAAATTCGCGTCGCGCGTACCTGCGTCGATATCCGTCGTTACCCAAGTGATCGCTCCGTTAAAGTAGCTCGCGCTGCTTTCCGCATCATTGGTGCCCGCAGCCAAATGGAGGTCGGTTGCTGAAACAAATAACGGATCGGAACTCTTACTGTGGAAATCCTGGCCCGTGGCGGTGCGCCAATCCAACAGCGTCAGGCGATCTGTTGTGTTTCCCAAACCTACAAAACCATTGGTGTTCGGTGAATACAAAAGATTGTGGTCCGAAACGGAACCAGCAATTCCAGTCAGCGTTGCGGAAGTGGAATCCCAAGCGTAGTGCTTGGCGATACCCGCTTGCGCGCCGGTGAAGTTAGCGAGAATATTGTTTCGAACGTTTACAGTAACGCCACTGGTGGTGCCAATGGTCAGCGCCGAACTGGAAATAGTCGGGGACGCCGAACCATCGATCCGCACCGAATTAAAATCTATATTGTTGAATGCACCAACCCCGGTACCGTTCGATTGTACCGAGATACCCTTGATCTGCCGGGTTGCGCTCGCAGCACCGGTATAGCCGGAGGTAATGTTCCAAATGAAGTTGTTGTAGACCCGGTTGATCGGCCCCGCCGTATTGAAGGTATTCGATCTAATGCCGGTTATCCCAGAGGTTGAAGTGGTGCTGGTGCTCCGGATGTCATGTACCCGATTCCCAAAGCAATCGGTGGTTCCGCCCACCTGATCTAGGAAAATGCCGTCCACGACTACTGCACCAGTAACGCCCACGTTGCGAACTTCAGTGTTGAAGATCTTGGCATTCGTTTGCGCGATAGCGCGAATACCCCAAGTAGTGACTGCACCGCCACCAATATCGCTAGCCGTGGCGCCGCCGATGGTGGTGGTGCCCCCGCCGGTCACACCAACTTCATTGTTAGTATCGAAGCCCAGAACGAGCGTGCTCAGGTAAAGCCCGCTGTACACATTCTGGATGCTCAAATTGTAGTATTTATTGAACGAGTTGCCGCCGGTGGCGCTGGTGGGAGTAACACCGGCTCCTAATGCTTGGCTGGTCTGAAGGAGTCCGACCGAGGCGGTATTGGCCCGGTTCAACGTGATCGAAGCGTTCTTCACAGTATCGTTCTGCGCGCCGTTAGTCGCGGCAACATTGCGAACTAAGTATCCATATTCGACTGCGCTACCGGACGCAATGGAAACGTCGATGCCGTCGAAGGTTATCCAGTCACCGCCGCCAATACAAATACCAAAATCCGCCGTACCCGCGGTACCGGTGGGTTGCACCACGGGATTGGCGCCCGCACCGCTCTTCTGAAATACGATCGGATTCGCCGCTGTACCGGTAGCGGTCAAACAAGGAGTATCTTCCGCAAACGTTGATCCCGCCGCGACATTGACGGTTACGCCGCCGGCGCCAACACCGTTAAAGTTAATGTCATTGATCGCAGCGGTCATGGTGGCGTAATCACCCGGAACCGTTTTGGTTCCCGTGATCGGCACCAGCGGAGCTGAAGTAAGAGAGATCTCGTCAACCGATGAAGGGACGGTGCCGGTCGACGTGTCGCAATGGAACGTGAAAATAATGCGGAAAGTCGTACCTGCTAATGAGGCAGGTAGGGTAACCGATTGCGTCGTATATGCCGCGCCAAAGTTCGCTGCCTGCGCATAAACCAACGTGGCTCCTGCTAACGCAGTGCCTGAACTCGCCGGGGCGGCCGTTGTTGGCGTGAAGGAAGTTGGTGCGGTGTACACCATCATCTTGTCAAAAAATGTGCTGCCGGCAAGATCGCCATCACCCTTTAATTTGAAGCTAAGCAAAATCCCGTTTTCGCCAGCGGGAACGGTTACATCACGATAAAAATGGCTGACCGCGGCGGTAGTGTTTGAATATGCGTACGTCGCGCCGGAGGTGTTCGATATATAGGCACTCTGTGTGCCCCCACTAAAGGTGGCTGTCCCGACGAACCATCCGTTCGTCGCGTTATTGACCACGGTCCAACCGTTGGCTGCCATATCGGCACCGAGTTCAAAGCCCCCGGCTCCGGTCGGCGAAATGATCGTCGTGAGTTCGGGGGTGAAGAGATCATTTTGCCTGATCAATCCCGAGCTGAGCGCCAATTTCGAACTCGCCGAGGCGGGAGCCGTCAAACCATTCCAAGTGGACGCAAACGCTACGATAGCGAGCATCGCAATAAGACCAGTAAAAAGTGGTTTGCGTCGAAGTGTACGCAATGTGATCGTAAATAGATTCATAAGTCCTCTGGAATAGTTGATCTTGGCTGACGGAGTTGAGTGGGAGTTTCGCTTACTCGACGAATTCATTGCTTGGGGCTCCTTAACAGTTCGAGGCCGGCCAGCAGATTTTCTCGTCTGCAGGGCAAGCCGGGTCGCGATGTTGATCATGAGCCGAAGATTCGGCGCTTTTACGTAACAAACCTACGGGATTGGGGATCCTCTTGGTCGACTGCCGAAAGGACGCAGAAAAATGCCTGCTGGCCGGAGTACGACCAAGGCATCTCGAAACGCAATTCGGGGCAAAACAAAAGCATCAATGAATTAAGACAAATTGACTAACAAGAGCACGACGATCCCGCAAAAACTTCGACGTAAGAAACGCTGAGACCGGCCGGGACTAAAGTAAATGTGAAGGCACACTATACTGAGTGTTGCGGAATGTCAACATTCGGATTGCATTTTCATAACATTTATCCACTGCCGTCTAATCGCAGTCGGCGTTCCCGAAAGACCGGGAAACTAGAAGCCGAGAATTTATCCGGCGTTTCATGTCGTGCAAGTTTCTGTCGTTGTCATCGATGCGTCGAACCGAGAGCCGATCGCCATCCAGGGCCTAAACTACCCAGGGTCGAAATTGCCACCTCCGGCTCTCGCCTTTACTTGCAGCGACCTTTATCGGGCAGGCTTTCCAGTTCTGGCTTACCCGATGGTCAGACCCCGCGCGGCAAAGTCGATCACTCGATCGATTACCGGTCGTTCTCAATTACTGGTAAGATGAGAACCCTTGGTTACTTTCTACTATTCTTTGCGGGCGTACCCTTTTCAATGACACTACTATCGCTGGAAAATATCGGCAAGAAGTTTGGCCCAGTAAGCGCCTTAACGGAATTTTCGGTCGCCATCAACCGGGGCGAGATCTTTGGGATCCTCGGGCCCTCCGGTTCAGGAAAGACCACCGCTTTACGAGTGATCGCGGGGCTGGAACAACCCGACGTAGGCAAAGTGATCTTTGAAGATAAAGATGTGACCAGCCTGGCGGCCGAACGCCGAGGGTTTGGGCTGGTGTTCCAGGAATATGCGCTCTTCCCTCACCTTTCGGTGTTTGAGAATGCGGCGTTCGGTCTACGCTCGCGAAAGGTTGCGGAATCCGAGATCAAGGAAAAGGTCGCTCGCGCCTTAGAATTGGTCCAATTGCCTGATCATGGCGAGCGCAACGTTAACGAGTTATCCGGCGGTGAACAACAACGGGTAGCGATCGCGCGGGCGTTGTCGTTTGAACCGTCATTGTTATTGTTCGATGAACCGTTTTCAAACCTGGATGTAGGGCTGCGTCATGAAACGCGGCATGAATTGCGGACGCTGATCAAAAAGACCGAGCAAACGGCGATCTATGTCACTCACGACCAAGAAGAAGCATTTGCCATCTGCGACCGCATCGCCGTGATGGATCACGGACGCGTTCTACAAGTGGGGACGCCGCGGGAACTTTACGAGCATCCCGAGAGCGCGCGGATCGCGCGATTCTTGGGCCGCAACAACCTGATACCGGCGATCCGGGTCAGTGCAAATAATGCCGTGGTTCCCGAATTCAAGACTCTCTTGGGTGATCACTTGATCCAAACCGGCGGTGGGTTGACGCAAAAGCAATTGGGACCGATCAACAAACCCGTCACGTTGGCCATCCGGCCCGAGTACATTTCCATTTTCGATGGCGCTTCGTTTCCGGCGGACAACGTCTTGCGGGCACGGGTCGTGGACGTTAGCTTTACGGGACCAACAACGTCGGTAAGGCTTGATGTGGGTGGATTCGAGCTCGAGTCGCTGGTGTTGCGATTGATCGGACTTCGGCCCGGCGAAACCTGCATGGTCGGTTTACCGCCGGACCGCATAATCGTTTTGCCGGGCGGGGAGTAATTCCCCGCCCGACCGAATCAGTCAAGAATTACTTCTTAAAGATATCCTTGTTCTCGTCCTGGATCTTCTTGGCCTTGTCACCAAAGGTCGTGGCTTCCTTATCTAGGGCCTCGACTTTCGACTTATTAGCCGTAATCCGCGTGTTCAAATCACCAATATCTTTACCGTCAATAAAGGCCTGACAATTTTCTTTCATCGCGGTCATATATTCGGAACGCTTGCCCATCTCGCTGGCTTTGGCGGTCAGGTATTCCTTGAATTTGTCCTTAGTATCGACTTTGCTGGCTTCGTCAAATTTTGACGATGCTTCTTTTAGCTTCGC
>JBDSEC010000055.1:0-7965 GCA_039920205.1 Pyrinomonadaceae bacterium | reverse complement strand
ATTGGGCATTGCCAATCCGACCGTCGGGTTGATGAGCATCGGTGAGGAGGAAGTCAAAGGGAACGACCTGACGAAAGAAGCGTTCCCCTTGATGCGCGAATTGACGAGCCTGAATTTCGTGGGCAATGTCGAGGGACGCGATGTTTTCGCCGGTATCGTCGATGTGATCGTGACTGATGGATTTACCGGCAACGTGATGTTGAAGTTGTCCGAAGGATTGACCGAAGCCGTGGTCTATATGATCAAGCGCGAATTGCGCGCTTCGGCGATCACCAAGGCGGGCGCCATGTTGGCGAAACCGGCCTTTCAAAATATTAAGCGGCGATTAGATTATTCGGAATACGGCGGCGCGCCCCTGTTGGGCATCCGGCAGGTGGTAATGATCGGCCATGGCGGGTCGAATGCGCGCGCGATCCGGAATGCGATCCGCAACGTTCACGAGTTTGCCGCGGCGGGAGCCGCCGGGCAGATCGAACGCGGGATCGCGGAAACGAACGCGAAAGAACTTGCGGCGATCTCGTAACCGGGATCTAGCCACCGGCCAGTTTGCCGGCCATACTTTAGGGAGCAGATGACGAATTTTAACGCGGGTATCATTGGAACCGGGCATTCGTATCCGGAAGGCATTTTGACCAACGAGCAGTTAGAGACGATGGTCGAAACGTCGGACGAGTGGATCACTAGCCGTACGGGCATCAAGCAACGGCGTAAGGCGGCCGACGATGAATACACTTCGATGTTTGCGGTAAAAGCCGGACGTCAGGCGCTGGAACGCGCTGGTATCGAAGCCGAACAGTTGGACATGGTCATTTGCGCGACCGTTTCGCCGGACCAAATTCTTCCCTCGACCGCCTGTTTGATCCAAGCTGAGTTGGGCGCGAACAACGCCGCCGCCTGGGATCTGGTCGCGGCCTGTTCGGGTTTCCTCTACGGTCTGACCGTGGCGAATTCGATGATCAAAACGGGTCAGGCCAAGTACATTCTGGTCATCGGCGCCGAAATTCTGACCCGTTACGTTGATTACACTGATCGTGGAACCTGCATTCTGTTTGGCGATGGCGCGGGGGCTGCGGTTCTAGGCCCAGTCGAAGCGCCGCGCGGCATTTTGTCGGCGCGGATCAAATCGGACGGACGATTTGCCGAGCAACTCTACTCGCCCGGCGGCGGCACGCGTATGAAGCCGACCGCGGAAACGCTGGCCAGTGGACAGCATTTCTTCAAAATGAAGGGCAACGAACTGTTCAAGATCGCCGTGCGTAATATGGCCGGGATCGCGCAGGACGTTTTGGACGAGGCCGGCGAAAAGTCGGAAGACATCGATCTATTTATCCCACACCAAGCCAATCAACGAATCACGGATGCCGTGGCCACCCGGTTTGGTTTGGAGGAAGCGCGCGTATATTCGAATATTGCGCAGCACGGCAATACGTCGGCCGCGTCGATACCCATTGCTTTGAATGAATGCGTCGAAGCCGGTAAGTTGAAGGAAGGCGATCTGTTGGTGATGGCTTCTTTTGGCGGCGGTGTGACCTGGGGCGGGGTGGTTGTTAGATGGTAGTGAGCAGTGAGCAGTAAGCAGTAAGCAGTGAGGAATTGGAAATAGCGGCTCTGCCGCCCGATGAGCGGCGAAGGCTATGCCTCGCCGGCTTGCTGTTTAAAAAGGATTGGGGCTATGCCCCCGGGCGGCGAAGCCGCAAAGATTTAGGGGTGCATTCCTGAATGGCAAAGCCATTCCGCACATAGAGCGGCGAAGCCGCGTAGTGGCGAGTGGCTAACGTGGTCGCGGGGTTTTATGAAAGTACTGAAAAGCAGCAAAGTGTTGTTGTTGATAGCCTGCGTTGTGTTCTGCTCGACGTTTGCTTGGTCCAAACCTCTTAGGAGTGGCGGGAACAAAGTATTGACCGTGCAGGTGAATGATCGGGCGGGTCGGCCATTGCGGGCTTGCATTACGGTCATTTCGCCGGAACACGAGGTGATCAGTTTCTGTCAGGTTGATATAAATGGCCGGACGACGATCCCGAATTTGGCGGCTGAGAAATATCGCGTGTCGGCTAAATCGGCCGGTTACGTAATGCAGCAGAAAGAGATAGATCTGACCGCCGGCGCGAACGCCGTGTCGTTTAATTTAGACCCAAAGCGATGAGCGAGAAGCTAGCTTACATTTTCCCCGGTCAGGGTTCGCAATATCCCGGCATGGGCCGCGACTTGGTCGACAATTATCCGGCCGCTGCCGAGGTCTTTGCCCAGGCCGACTCAGCCCTCGGATTTGCGCTTTCCGAGATGTGTTTCAACGGCACCGCCGAAGAATTGCAGTTGACGGAAAATACTCAACCTGCGATTCTGACGGTCTCGATCGCTGCTTTTCGTGTAATGGAAGCCGAAGGGTTTCCCGTACCGGATTACGTTGCCGGGCATAGCCTAGGCGAATATTCGGCATTGGTGGTGGCGGGTGGATTAGGTTTTGCTGATGCGGTGCGTACGGTTCGCTTACGCGGGCAGTATATGCAAGAGGCCGTGCCGGTTGGCGCCGGAGCAATGGCGGCGATCTTGGGCGCCGAATTGGCCGATGTGATGGCCGCCTGTGGCGAGGCCCGTCAGGCCAATGTTTGCAGTCCAGCGAATATCAATTCACCCGGCCAGATCGTCATCGCCGGTGACGCCGTCGCGGTCGAGACCGCCATGGCATTATTGAAAGATCGCGGCGCCAAACGCGTTGTTCGTTTGAATGTGAGTGCACCGTTTCATTGTGCATTGATGATGCCGGCGCAGGAACAATTAGGTGTCAACCTTGACGCGTTGGAATTCTCGGATCTGACGGTGCCGCTGGTCAGCAATGTTGATGCGGCTGAGGTAACTTCCGGCGATGCCGTTCGGGACGGTTTGATCCGTCAGGTATCGGCGACGGTCCGTTGGCAAGAGTCGATGGAATTGCTGATCGCTAACGGCGTCGAACGATTTGTCGAAGTTGGACCGGGCAAGGTATTGACCGGATTGTTACGCCAGATCAAACGCGAGGTTCGCGGCTTGAATGTCGAGGACAGCGCAAGTTTGCAGATGGCGGAAGATGTTTTGGTAACTGGCTAGGACCAGAGCGGCAATGCCGGCTAGTCACTAGTAACTTTTTAGCTATTTTCATGTTTTCAATTTTGGTGGAGGATCAACACAATGGCCGATCAGGAGATCGAGAATAAAATCAAGCAGATCATCGTAGACGAACTTGGTGTGGACGAGAACGAAGTAACGCCCAACGCTAGATTCATTGACGATCTGGGTGCGGATTCGCTGGACACGGTGGAACTCGTGATGCGTTTCGAAGAGGAATTCGGTATCGAAATTCCCGACGAAGACGCCGAGAAGATCCAGAGCGTGCGCGACGCCTACAATTACATCGATCAGCATAAAAAGTAAGACGCGCGGCTCTTCAACCGGACTGGTCCGGTTTCGCGTTGGCTTAGCTTTGCTGAACGACCTTAACCAAGGAGAATTGTCTTGAGACGTCGCGTCGTTGTGACTGGCGTTGGTTTGGTGACGCCCGTCGGCAACTCGGTCGAAGATACGTGGACTGCTTTGTTGCAGGGACGTAGCGGTGTCGATTTCATAAAGAAATTTGACGCCACGCGCTACCGAGCCAAGTTTGCCGCCGAGGTCAAGGATTTTGACCCGCTAAATTACGTCGAAAAGAAGGAGGCCCGCAAGATGGGGGCCTTCATTCATTACGCGATTGCCGCGGCTGACGAGGCCGTAAAATGCAGTGGACTGGTCATTGACGATTCAAATTCGGAGATGGTCGGGACCTACATCAGCAGTGGCATCGGCGATTTCTGGGCCATCGAACGCGAGCATGAAAAACTGCTCAACGGCGGACCCGACCGGGTCTCGCCCTTTTTTATCCCCTCAGCCATCGTTAACTTAGCGGCCGGACAGGTATCGATCCGTCACGGCGCCAAGGGACCGAATTCGGCCACGGCGACGGCTTGCTCGGCCGGCGCGCATGCCATCGGCGACAGCTTTCGCATCATCGAACGCGGCGACGCGGACGCGATGATCTGCGGCGGCGCCGAATCGGCGATCACGCCGATGTCGGTGGCGGGATTTGGTTCGATGCGGGCGCTTTCGACCCGCAACGACGATCCAACCCATGCCTCGCGGCCGTTCGACAAGGATCGCGATGGGTTCGTCATCGGCGAGGGTTCCGGCATCATGGTGTTGGAGGAGTTGGAGTTCGCGAAAAAACGCGGTGCGCGGATCATTGCCGAGATCGTCGGTTACGGCATGACCTCGGATGCGTTCCATATCACGATGCCGGACGAATCGGCCTCGGGCGCTACGCGGGTCATGCAGCGCGCGATGAAGGACGCCGGGGTTCTGCCCGAGCAGGTTGATTACATCAATGCGCACGGAACCTCGACCCCCTACAACGACAAGATCGAGACCAAAGGGATCAAGCAAGCCTTTGGCGAGTACGCGTACAAGATACCCGTCAGTTCGACCAAGTCGATGACGGGGCATCTGTTGGGCGCGGCCGGCGGTATCGAGGCGGTCTTTTCCGTCCTGTCGATCGAGCGCAACATGATCGCGCCGACCATCAATTACGTCACGCCCGATCCGGATTGCGATCTAGATTATGTGCCGAACGTAGCGCGCGAAGCGAAGATCGATTTTGCGTTGTCCAATAGTTTTGGCTTTGGCGGCACTAACGCGTGTCTGTTATTCAAGCGCTATTCCGAATAGAGGAATGATTTCTTCTTTGCGCCTTCGCGCCATTGCGCCTTGGCGAGGAAACCACTCGCTTGTTATCGGGCCTGTTTTAAAAGAAGAAGTTTCTCGCGAAACTTCTCGGCCCGGTCTGCGACAAGCAGATACGTTCGAGGAAACCTATAGGATCAGCGATGGAGTCAGAACCGGGAGCGGTAGCGACTGGGTTCTTTTCGTCCCAGAAGACGCACTAACAGAATAACCCAGTCGCTACCGCTCCCGGTGCTGACTTTCCCGCGAAGTTTCTAAGAAGGCGCAAAGGCGCAAAGCTAGGGCGGTAATAAAATGAAGATCGTAGTTTGCATGAAACAGGTGGCCAATCGCGACGCCATTCTGCGCATTAACAAAGACGCCAGTTGGATCGAAGAGGGCGACCTTTCCTACGAGACCAGCGAATCTGATGGCTATGCGTTGGAAGAGGCATTGCGGATAAAGGAAAAGCGTGGCGACGGGGAAGTGATCGTGGTTTCGATGGGACCCGCCCGCGTCAAGACGACCATCAAGGACGCGTTGGCTCGCGGCGCGGACCGCGCGATCCATATATTGGGCGACAATTTGGAAGACCTCTCACCCTACACCGCCGCGAGCGTTTTGGCCGACGCGATCCGTGAAGAACAACCGGGTTTGGTCATGACCGGCCTGCAATCGGACGATTACGGAACCGCTCAGACCGGTCCGATCATGGCGGAACTGTTGGGCGTGCCGCACGCGACCATCGCCATCGAGGTCGACGCCGCCGGCGAGCAACTGCGCGTCAAACGTGAATTGGAAAGCGGTTGGTATCAGTGGTACACGATGCCGTTCCCGGCGTTGATCACTATTCAATCCGGCATCAGCCAGATCCGCTACGCCAGTTTGAAGGGCATCATGGCGGCCAAGAAAAAAGAGATCAAGGAAGTCGCGCCCAACGCGGAAGCGATGGCCCGGGCCTCGCATCAAAAGATCGAGAAGATCTACTTCCCGCTGAAATCCAAACAGACGCAGTTCCTGGGTGATGGCAATGCGAAGGCGGGCGCGGTTGCGCTGGCCGAAAAGCTGCGTAACGAAGCGAGAGTAATTTGATCTAAGTCTTGGCCGATCGCTCTCATTTGTTTCTATGACAGCGCAACCCTCAACTTGGCCCCAGAAGATCTTCACTATGGCCGGAAGGATTGTAGTTGGAGTTTTCTTCGGTGCCTTTTTTGGCTATGTCGGCGGGGCAATCATTGTCGGTCTGTTCCTGTGCCTAGCCCGGAATTTTCCCGGTGTTCCGTTTATGGAAATGCTTACCGGAGGGGGCTTCGGGTTGTATGTCGGATCGCTTCTCGGCTTTTTGATTGCCATCGTAGATCGAGGCTGGCGAGCCGGTTTAGTGATCGGGGTTCTTCCTGCACTCGCCGTGACGTGGCTGTTTTTCCGAGATAATAGCCGGAATGATACCCTGCGTGGTTGGCTAGCGTTGATACTCCTGGATCTGATATGCGTGGGCGTTGGTGCGTTGGTAGCGCTTGTTTCTTGTGCGATATTTGAAAAGATTCGATCACGACCGGGAGGGCTTGTGGCGCTCACTATGTACTTAGTGTTGGGGTTCTACTATTTATATGTTGGACCATTGTTGGTACAGGGGCTGATTGGACGAAACGGTATTCTTCATGGAATCTTCAATTAGTGCAAGTTACTGAAGGGCGACGTCGTAGAATTTACCGCGGCGACCGGTTGAAATTATTTGAAGTTCAGCTGTTAGTTCAAACTTTGGAAAGGTCATTGTTCTTGCCTCGGACTTGGTCCAATCTGATTCAAACATTGGTCCTGAGGATGGCTGTCGCAATTTTCTGTGGCGCTCTCATCGGCTTTGCGGGTGGCGCGATCAATCTCACCATCGTAACTTGCGTAACCTACCCCTGCTCCTACGCGCCTGTATTTCCCTTATTTATTGGTGGTAGCGTCGGGTTGTGGATTGGATCGATCGTCAGATTTTTGTCGGGCGCGGTAAATCGAGGTTGGCGCTCGGGAATGGTAATTGGATTACTCGCTGCAGTTGGTGCGAGTTGGTTACTGTCAAAAAGAACGGGTTCCGATTTGGATCCGTTAGGCCCACTTGAATACACAGTCACCGGCATTGTTTGGGTCGCTGTCGGAGGATTGGCCGCGGTCTCCGCTTCCGGATTGTTTACGAAAATTACGTTGCGACCCCTCAGCCCGGCCGGAGCAATTTGGTTCGGAGTTATCGCGTTATTTTATTTAACGATTTTGGGTTATTTCGCATTTTAGTTTATCGAATATTGCCCGCATAGAAGCAATCCACGCCCGTTAGGGTCTGCATTGTGTTCTAATACGATTGGTCGGCTTAGATAAACTCTCGGCGTCGACCGCGACTGAGATCAGAAGACCGAAAGGATCGATTATTTTCTATCGGCATCTACATCGCGTCGATCTAATCCTAGCCTTGACCAGCTTGCTGCTCGTGCTGGTTTGCGCCCCCGAAGGTTTTAGCCAGTCGGCTCCGAGCGCTGACGATGGTCCGGTGGGGGACCGATTCACCACCACTCGCACCGTGTATGACGGAAAGAAGTATCCACCACTTCCGCCGGGTTATACCGCGCTTCACCGCACGGTCTTTATCCTTCATGACAAGACCCCGGAACAGAGTTGGTCGTTCATAAAATTTAGGTTCCCGAGCATTACCGATCCAGTCGTATTCGCTAAAATTCGAATCCTTCGATTGATACACGATTTTTACACGGCGAACGACGCGGAGTGGTTTGACCGAACCTTTATTGAACCCTTCGTCAATTTACCCGACTCCGGAATTCCTCATTTGCCGAACTTTGCTACGAAAATAGTTCAATCCGACGATGACAGCATGGGTACCTACGTGCTTGCGCTGTACGATCCCTCAGCTCTCGGCACCGCGGACCTAAGCATATCCGCGGTCGTTGCGCCGCTGAATCCACAACCAGATACGGATGCGAATATTACCGTGACCGTGTCCAACGGTGGACCCCATGCCGCGGAAAACGCCCGGGCGTGGTTCAAACTAGACGGTCGCACGCAGATCGTTTCGGTCAAATCCTCGCTAGGCACTTGCACGGAAAAGCATACATTGGTCTTTTGCACCTTCGGCGACATTGCCGTTGGAGCGAGCGCGCAAGTATTTATCGTAGCAAAGCCCGGAAATGAACAAGATTCGTGGCCCGATTTTGAAGGGTCTATTTGGCGTCACGAATACCG
>JBDSEC010000054.1:0-4782 GCA_039920205.1 Pyrinomonadaceae bacterium | reverse complement strand
ATTGATGCGGATGCGGTCTACGGTCGGATTGAAATCGAATCCAAACGAAGTACCGGTCGGCGCGGTCGACAAACTGGCCACCAACGTCGCCGCACCCGTGCGCGGATTGATCGTGTACAGCCGCGACGGATCCGTGACCAACAGAGGTTGCGCAAATGCAAACAACTGTCCGGTCGCCGGTCGGAAATCAATTCCCGCCACGGTATCCCCCACGGTCAACCCGGTGATCGGGATGGTCTGTTGGATCGTTTGCGGAGCGGAGGTGTTAAAGCGCAACAACGAATTCGCCGTTGATAATGCGTAGGCATTCAAGCTGGGAAACGCCGCCGGGGCCAGGGCAATATCCCGCACGGTCGACGCACTCGCGATCGCGCCTAAGAAAGTAGCCGCACCGGTCGTCAGATTGATCCGATAGAGTTTGGAAGCCGTCTCGCCTTCTAAAACAAAGGAAGCATAGGCGGTATCACCCTGGTTGGTCGTTTGAATATCAAAACCAACTAAATTCGATGGGTTAACCCCCAGCGCTCCGGTCGTAAGCAAAGTCCCGTTATTCGGCGGGTTTTGCGTTACTAAAATATTAAGCGTCGAATCGATGTCGTAAAGCACCGTTGTAGTGGCGCCGGCAAAATTATTGGTATAAGCAGCACCGACAATGTTCGGATTCTGCCCTTGATTTGGATCGCCGGCGTTATAGGCCAACGGTCCATCAACCGTTGCGGCTCCGCCCGTATTCGGGTTGGCCCGCAGGTTCTGTTCGGCATCGCTAACAATGCGCAGCCGGTCAGGTACGGGATTGAAGTCGATACCAAATTCGGTACCCGCCAACGCGGGCGTGATCGGGGTGCCCACCACCGTCGCGACACCCGTGACGGTGTTGATCACGTATACATTTCCGGTATTGCTCAACGCATACAGTTGTTGATTGGCCGGACGGAAATCTATTCCGATAAGTACATCGCCGCCCGCTAAACCCGTCACGCCTAACGACAACGTAAGGGCGGCGGGGTTATTACTTTCAAACCGAATCAATTGATTGGACGTCGTTAGTCCGTAAATTGGTACGGCTTGCGCGGCCGAAGCGCCGAGCAAAATGAATAGGGCGGCCAGGCTAGGCACCAGCCATAGCGAACGCCGATTAAAACTCTTTCTCATCTACTGCCCCTCCTTGGAAAAGACAAAACCAAACCGATCGCTGGCTAGAAAACGTCGAACGATCGGCACGAAATAAACGCAGATCTATAAAGATCAGAGGCGCCCCGGCATTGGCCCACCAGCACGTTGGCGTTTTGAAAGCGGGTGTTGCGGACACACTTATCCCAACACGCAGATCGCGCGCGAAAAAACTACCGCACTAACGGGAAACCAAAAGGGGGTAAAAACTCGCGGCCCGCTTGTATTGTCTAAATTACGTAGCTCGTCGCAGTTCGGATTGCATCGGGCCTTTTTTTGTGAGGTCTGCTTACCAGTAAGGATATCGAAACAAAAGAAACCGGGAGAGCATCCGTAGTTACTCTCCCTGATTGATTTTAAATGACCGGAGCTTAGGCCGTGGCCGGGTTATTTCCGGTTATCGGCGGCCGGTCGTCGTCACTTGGCAAAGGCGAACCTCTGTGAAAGTAATCTCGTTGCTCATCCCTCAAATTGGACGTTACGTCTTACGCCGTATGTGTGGTTGCGCACATACGTCCCCATTTAGCTATGCTAGTCTCGATTTCTATTCGCGAAAAGAGGTCCGACGCCTTTCGGTAACCATTTTTTCGCCGGGAAGAACGGGCCTTCAGGTCGGCACCTAATAAAATTCGAATTTCACACCAAACGAAACAGAGCCAACGAAGTACGTCCATGTGGACCCGATCAGCGTGGCTGCGTACTTTGACGGCACCGGCCGACAATTTTAGATAATTGCATAGGCCTCGCTTTGAATACCTAGTTGAGCGCTCGGATCGCCTCTTGCTTTAGTGTATTTGCCGCGCTGGCATTTGGTGAAATATGACTGGCGCCAAGTGGTCCTTTTCTCTCTTGTGGTTTGGGCTTACCCGGACGATATCGTCAGTTGTGGTTAGTTTAGTGTAATGTTGCGGCATTCGAAAGCGATAAAGAACGTCGCGATGGATACGCGCTGAGTCCATTGCGTAAGTGAAGCGTTGATAGCTTCGACAAAGTTGCGGGGCGCTGGTCGATTCCGTTACGATCGGTCGGGGTTGCCTAAAGTGAAATGATGTTCCGATGAGTTTGGCTTCTCCAGAAAACGTAGAATTCGCGCGGCGGTTGATTGCCACTGAGGCGACAAACAGTAGCCTGGCCGGGACCACCGCTAACGTCCCGTTAAGGGTTATAGAGGGACTGCGGATTCACCTGGTCAGGCTTTCGGGAATTGATGGATTTCGTTCCCTTCTCTCACGGGCGTTGATGCTGGCCAAGGCTGAAGTCCCGTCGCTAGCAGCGATTACGGTAGGGCGCACGGGCTCGCTGGAGGGGTTTGAGCGAATTGAGGAGTTTCCCGATGCCGGGACGGCGGGACAAATTCTGGTGGCACACTTCTTGGGATTGCTGGTCACCTTCATTGGTGAAAGTTTGACTTTCCGACTGGTGCTTGACCAATGGCCGGATGCGTCCGTTGAAGGCGTCGAATCAGGAGCTAAGGAAATACTATGAACGGGCAGGACAAAGTGAATATTCGGAAGCTGCCGACGGGCGTGCCGGGTCTAGACGAAATTTTGGGCGACGGGTTACCGGAATATTCCTTCAACATCATTGCAGGCGCGCCGGGCGGCGGGAAAACCACCCTCGCTCATCAGATCATGTTCGCCAACGCCTCTCCCGATCGTCCGGCACTGTATTTTACGGTGCTGGGTGAACCGGCAATTAAGATGCTGCGGTATCAGCAACAGTTTCAGTTTTTCGATCAGGCCAAATTGAATGGTTCGATCCGCTTTGTAAATCTAAGCCGGACGGTGCTGGAGCAAGATCTTAACGCTGTGTTGGATGAGATCATCAAAGAAGTCGAAGCCAACAATCCCGGCATCGTAGTGGTCGATTCGTTCCGCACCGTCGTGCGGAAAGCTCAGTCCGACGCCGGGAATCTAGAACTTCAGGGATTTATCCAGCGATTAGCCCTTCATTTGACAAGTTGGCAAGCGACCACATTTCTGATCGGCGAATATGACGAGATAGAGATCCGGGATAATCCGGTCTTCACGGTCGCGGATGGACTCCTATGGCTTTCCCAACAGGTAGAGCGGAACTCCATCGTACGAAAGTTGCAGATCAGGAAGTCGCGCGGGCAGGCCTCCGTACCGGGCCTGCACACTTTTCGCATCACGAATGCTGGGCTGCAAACGTTTCCCCGCACTTTTGGCCTGACGAGAGGCAAAGCGAAGGGAGATCGCCGCCTTTCATCCGGCATCGCCGAATTGGACGAAATGATGGGGGGAGGCATTCCGGAAGGCGACAGCCTGCTGGTATCGGGGTCGTCAGGAACGGGAAAATCGCTGCTAGGTACGCAATTCATCGTTGAGGGGCTTAGACGGGGAGAGCCGGGCATTGTGGCCATGTTTGAAGAACGGCCCGAAGAGTACACCGCTCGCGCCGCCAGCTTTGGCTTGGATCTGAGAACACCCCAAGAGACGGGCAAACTTAAGCTGCTGTATATTCGTCCGCTCGATCTTTCAGTAGATGAAACGGTGGGCGAAATCATCGATGCGGTGCGGGAAATGGGTGCAAAGCGGCTGGTGATAGATTCGCTGGCGGGGTTCGAAATGGCGTTGGCCCCAGGATTTCGCGCTGATTTTCGCGAGTCACTGTACCGTATGATCGCTGCCCTAACCCGAGTCGGCGTGACGATCCTAAGTACGGTGGAAGTTCAAGAGGTGTTTACGGGATTCGCGCTTAGTTCGTACGCAATATCGTTCCTCAGCGACGACATTCTCCGGCTGCGGTACGTGTCGATCAACGGCCAGCTCCGCAAGATGATGGTCGTGATCAAGATGCGGCGAAGCCGCCACAGCATGAACATGCGCGAATACAGTATTGATTCCACAGGTCTGGTGATCGGAAACCGATTCAGGGGCTATCGCGGCTTAACTACCGGTGTTCCGGGACCATGGGAAGCCGTGTCCGAGGATTTGGATGGAGATCGATAGGATTTTCGGATGAGCGACGATCGGCCATCATCAGTTTACGGGCAGGTATTTGATCTCGGGCTCTGCCGATACTTTTCCGAACTGTCTCCGCAGCCAATGGTGACAGTGGACGGGCCCAGTTTTTTGGTTTGCCATGTCAATGCCGCTTTCTCGGATCTAGTAGGTAGGGCGGACAACGAACTAGTTGGTCGCCCGTTCGCCGAGGCCGTGCCGGAAGGCCCGAAAAATAAATGTCTTGAGCTGTGTGACCGCGTCTATGCCACCGGAAGGTCCGAGATCATTATCGAGCAAGAACATTCGCATACGTCACCGTGCTATTGGTCATATTCCGTGTGGGCTATTCGCGGGGAGAATGAAGGTTCAGTCGGGTTAATAGTCCAAATAGCTGACGCGACGGAGATGGCCATTTTCCGCCGACAGGTGACGGCGATGAACGAGCAGTTATTGCTTTCCGTTACCCGGCAGCACGAACTTGCGGAAAGTGCAGCGCGCGCAAACCAACTTAAAAATGAATTTCTCGCCACCGTTTCGCATGAACTGCGGACCCCGTTGAATGCGATTCTGGGGTGGGCGGAGGTGTTAGGGACTTCTACTTTGCCGCCCGCCGATTCCCGGCGTGCCATTGAAATAATCCGGAGCA
>JBDSEC010000053.1:0-6840 GCA_039920205.1 Pyrinomonadaceae bacterium | reverse complement strand
GCAGGATTTACGCCGATGACGCGATCAAGTTGCCGGAAAACGAAGCCTGAGAGACTATTCGGCCGAGCCTTTTGGCCGGCCGGTGTCGAAGGATAACCGCCCGAATGAAACGTCAGTACCGACCGCCGCCCCGGCAGCCAAGCGCAGACCAAGGCAAGCAGCAAGAGGCGCAACGTTAAGTTACCGCCCAGGTGCAGATGGACTATGCCGAAATCCAAAAAGATCAGCGTGATCAATAATTCGATCGGTCCCTGCGGGCGATAAACTTCGATCTCGTCCGCAACGGTGTCCGCCCGCGTGATGACCATCACCGGGCACGTATCGCCGCGCGCCAACAAGGCCGCGCGGATCGCCGACAGGTTGGCTTGCACTCCACCATGCGGCGGCGGATAGGGGCCTAGTTGGAGAACGCGCATAAGAGCAGTGGTTAGATGTCAGATGATAGATGTTAGTGGCGCCGTCCAATATTGAATGGTGAACTCAAGCCGATCACGCACCAGACTTCGCTGGCTAATAGCAGACCGCAAAAGGCTAACGGCTAGCTGACCGCTAGCCTCTGACCTCTAACTTCTTTTCCAGGTCGAAGGGCATTATTTTTCCGGTACGTGCCGATTCTAGCATCAGCAATCCGCCGATGGTCGCGCGGGCGCCGTCGAGTACCGTTACGGCGGGGGCTCGTCCGGCTTTAAGGTCGTTGATGAAACCTTCCAACTGCGCGCGATAGCCCTTTTCCGCAAACCAACGAGTCTTGCTGGTGACCAGTTTGCCTTTGGACCACGAACGTTTCATATCCTCGGTCATAAAGGCCACGCCGGGCGCGAAGACTTCGACGCGCTCTCCACCCGACGTCGCGCTGCCAACCGTGCAATAGGTCAGATTTGCGATCGATCCATCGGCAAATCTATACGTGGCGGCGAGGTTATTTTCCCCGATCGGATCGTCCTGACCCATCGGCAAGCTGTGCGCGGCAACGCTGATCGGTTCGCTGTCCAACAGCCAGTAGATCAGATCGACGAAGTGGCAACCCTCGCCAATGATCGCCCCGCCGTACTTTGGATCGGCCGCCCAGAAATTCCCCGAAAGGCCGGGGGAATTCATGCGGCAGTTGACGATCGCCGGACCCGTCCTTCGCGCCAGTGCTTTCTTTTGTTCGACATAGAAAGGCGAAAAGCGGCGATTGAATCCGACGGTCAAGGTTGCGGTAGAGGCGGCTTCGGCCTGGACCAACGCGCGGCATTCTTCGATCGTGATCGCCAATGGCTTCTCAATAAAAACATGCTTGCCGGCCGCGAGCGCCTGCAGCGCCTGTTCGGCATGATACTGATGCCGGCTAGTGATCAACACCAGATCGATATCCGGATCATTGAGCACCTGCGAATATTCGGTGCAACTATATTTCGCGCCAAACCGTTGCGCATAAGATTTGCCGCGCGCGCCGTGCGTCGAATAGACCGCGTGCAAGTTTGCGCCCGGGATCTTTTTCAGATTCGGCAGATGCGCCCATTTGGCCAAATTTCCGGCACCCACCAAGGCCACCGCCATTTCGTTCTTCGCACTGCCCGAACCGTTGGCGCTTTCAACGCGGCGCAGAGGAGTGAATTCGGCCGGGGGACTTTTTTGATCGGCCGCGGGATAGCGCAGCAACACCGCCAAGCTCTTTTGCGCGGGATCCATGATCGTCGCATATCCGGTCGGCGCTTCATCCAACGGATACTCATGGCTCACCAACGGACCCAATACAACGCGCCCCGACCCTACCAAGCGGAGGAACTCCTCCATATTGCGGTTCTCGGTCCAACGAACATAGGGCAGGGGATAATCCCGTCCGCCTTTCTCATATACCGCGTCATAACTTCCCGGACCATAAGCTCGCGCCATCAACAGCCGCAACTCCTTGATGTACATCTGGTCGCGGGGCAGGTCCAAAGGAACCGCGCCGACGATTACCACGCGCCCGCGGTCGCGGCTCATCTGAACTGCCTGCTGGACGGGAATATTTGATTTCGCGGCCGCTGCCACTATCACGCAATCGGCGCCCAGGCCGTGGGTCAAAGCGACCACTTCCTCCGGAGTCGCATCACCTGCGACCAATCCATGTTCGGCACCCGCGCTGCGGGCCAGGTCCACGCGGTCCGGCATGATGTCGATCGCGATGGCGACTCCGCCCTGCGCCCGTACCAACTGTGAAACCAATTGACCGACTAGACCAAGGCCGATCACGGCCACCACTTCGCCCACGCTGATCTCGGCGATACGTACGGCATTCAGGGCGATACTGCCCAAAGTGGTCATGCTGGCGTCGGCGAAGCTGACTGCATCGGGCACCCGGGCAACCAGGTTTCGCCCGGTCATCACGATCTCGCCGTGGCCGGTCCCTTCACCGCCATAGGCCACACGATCCCCGATCTGCAAGTCGGTGACGGATTCGTGTAAGTCGACGATCTCGCCGGCGCCGGAATAACCCAGTACGGCGTACTCCTTGAATTTGGCACGAACTTCGTTAAAGGTGCTGAGCGGGCCTTCCTGCTTCATCACCTTCCAGATCTTGCCCAGATGGGACGGGTTGTCGGCGACCTCTTTCACCAGGCTGTCAGTGTGAATGTCGGCGGTTTCGGTACCGGCGCTGATCAACGAGAAATGCGGCCGCACCAATACATGATGGGAAATGACGACCGGATCGGGTACTTCGTCAACAATTATGTGTTTTAGGCCCTTGCGGATAACTTGTTTCATTTATATGGATGGAACGGAACGTGGATGGATCTCCCGGAGCTAGGAGCCGAACTCCTAGTTATAAAATCGCACGGGGCTTTAACCAATGTCAAAAACTTTTTTGTTCAAGTTGGGCGCGGTAACCGCCGATAAGTAGAATGTGGTGAGGTTTTTACGGCTAATTTTCGGTCTCCGCCACCGGTCGCCGTAGCTCCTTGAGGAAGTTCGCGGTAACTACCATAAATTGGACCTGGCCGCTCTCTTGACCCCAATCGATAGTGTTTTTGACCAAGTCGTCCAACTGCATTGAGCCTCAAAAAAAGGGCATTGACAAACGAAGTTCAAACATGTTTAATTGTTTTGCACACGTTGATGCCCTCGTGCGCGAGTTCTTTCCCAAATGATGATTGCACACGATAAAGGCTAACCTGTCGCGAGGCAGGCTCGCAAAACCGTGAATCTCTGGAAATTCGATCGCAATTAGATCGAACCAAGGAGATCGTCTGGTTGCCGAAGGCGATCCGCGTAAGGCTGGGACTGGTGATAGCACCGCCCATCTTTCCAAACCGCCGTGCAGTTCCCATTTGGAAATAGAAGCCTTCACCGCGCCGTCCCTTCTCGCAACCACAACCGTCATTTACTTGCCGGTGCCGGTCGATTCGTTTTATCCAAAGACGAAGGCGGCTAAACCAGCCCGAAAGTTTCCATTCGCTATTAATTTTATTTTTGCTCAGTGCTCATGCCCCCCTTAGCTTGAGCGTTGCGCTCACCGACAAATCGGCACCCCCGTAGTGATGCGGGTCCGCAAAGCCAGGAGTCTCGAACCAAAGTCGAGATGGTCCGGCTACCGAAGTGAGGTAACACATGTTCGTTCCAACCGGTTCCCAGTCTGCCCAGACATCGGCAATTTCTTTTACTCATAAAATAGTTCTCGGCTTAGCGATCGTCATTGCGTTCTTTTTCGTCAGCCAGTCCAGGGTTCAGGCCGCGACCATCACGGTTCCCGCCGGTGGCGATTTTCAAGCCGCATTGAACAACGCCGCTCCCGGTGACGAGATCGTGTTGACCGCGGGCGCCACCTATATGGGCCCGTTCACCCTCCCGCTAAAAGGCGGTTCGGCCTACATCATCATCCGCTCGTCGGCGATGAGCTCGCTGCCGGCTTCCGGCGTACGCGTTACACCCGCTGCCTCGGCCTCGATGCCGAAATTGCTTTCGCCCGGATTGGGCGAGCCCGCGATCAAGACCGTGCCGATGGCGCATCACTTCCAATTCGTCGGGATCGAGTTCAAGCCCGTGAATAGCGCGGCGGTGCTTTACGACCTGTTGTGGTTGGGCGACGGCGGCACCGCGCAGAATTCGACCAGTCAAGTCCCGCATCATTTCATCTTCGATCGTTGCTGGGTCCATGGCGATCCGAACGGTCAGGTCAAGCGGGGCATCTCACTGAACAGCAGCTACACCACGATCATCAATTCGTATATCTCGGACATCAAGAGCACCGGCCAAGACGCACAGGCGATCTGTGGTTGGAATGGCCCCGGCCCTTACACCATCGTCAATAATTATTTAGAAGCATCGGGCAACATCGTTATGTTTGGCGGCTCGGACCCGGCGATCCAGAATCTAGTCCCGTCGGACATCGAATTCCGCAATAACTATGTCAGCCGCCCGGTCTCGTGGCGCAACGTGTATCGCATCAAGAATCTATTCGAATTGAAGAACGCCCAGCGCGTGACGGTCGACGGGAACATTTTCGAGAACAATTGGGCCAGCGCACAGAACGGCTACGCGATCCTTTTTACCGTGCGCAACGAATATGGCGGGGCTCCGTGGAATATCGTTCAGGACGTTACCTTTACCAACAATATCGTTCGGCATAGCGGCGCGGGGATCAACGTGCTCGGCACCGACTATCTTTACCCGAGCCAGATGTCCACCCGGATCATCATCAAAAATAATCTGCTGCTCGACATCAGCAATGCGAATTGGGGCGGCCCGGGAACCTACTTTCAGATCAACGGGGGTACCTATGTAACGGTCGAGAACAACACTGGATTTACCACCGGTCCGCTGGTAACCATGACCGGAAATCAGGCGCCCAATTTTACCTTCCGTAATAACATTGGCTTGCATAACGACTACGGTTTCTTCGGCGACAGCGTCGGCATTGGCAATGTTGCGATCAACTATTACTTGCCCGGCGCGGCGATCCTAAAGAACGTGATCGCGATGAATACCGGCGTTTCACCTTCGCTATATCCAGTGAACAATTTCTATCCCGCGAATTTGGATCCATCGATGTTTTTGAACTTCGCGAGCGGGAATTATCGTCTGGCGACCGGCAGCCCGTACCACCTGGCGGGGACCGATAATAAAGACATCGGTTGCAACTTTGATATTTTGGACGCCGCGGTTGCGGGCGCCGGTTCGGGTACCACGGTAACGCCGACCCCGACCCCGACCCCAACGCCCACTCCGACTCCCACTCCGACCCCGACACCAACGCCTACACCGACGCCTACTCCGACGCCGGGTGGCTCGGCGATGTTGGCCGACGATTTCAATGATAATGTCCGCGACGCCGCTAAATGGGTGTTGGGAACCATTCAAGGCACGGTGGTTTCCGGACCGTCCGCGTGGGATCCTTCGATTCCGGCCCTGGAACAGAATCAGCGGTTGGAGATCACGCCATTGGCCAATATCGCCGGCGACAAGTACAACGGATATGTGTTCACCAACTCGGCGAATTTGACGAACGCGCGCGCTTCGGTTGAAGTGCTGCAGGTTACGACCGGGGTTCCGGCCGATACGCAATTGGCGCTGTGCATGAACAGCCAGAATTTTTACATGATCGTTTACGAGACGGGCGATCTTTACTTCCAAGATGTGTTGGCGGGGGTTCGCACCGGTGTCCGGGTCCCCTATGATGCGGTGCAGCATCGGATCTGGCGGATCCGCCACGACCAGACGGCCGATACCATCGTCTATGAAACCAGTGCGGACGGCACCAATTGGCATATCCAGCGAACCATCGCCCGCCAAATGGCGATCTCGGCCATGCGGGCAGAAGTAAGCGCCGGAACCTGGCGAGCGGTAACGTCACCGGGAACGGCCATTTTCGACAACTTTAGGTTGGAGTCGAATTCCGGATTGCCGGCCTTGACCTCACCGCAGTTGGTAGCGAACGCGGCGGCCTTGGCCACCTCGATCACACAGGTGCGGAATCCGTCACGGACGCAGACCCAGATGCTGGTTAGCAGCATTCAGGTCGCCTACACGGCGTTCACCAGCGAATCGTCGCGATTTACCTTGGCGAGTACGATCGACATGCTGCTGAGCAATGCATTGAGCCTGGCGCGATTAGCGGCGGTGACGCCGGGGTATATGGTTTACAAGCGCATGCTGCTGGTCAAAGCGAACTTGGATCAAGCCTCGGCCTTGATGCAAGCGCAAGTGGCGGCCGGACGCGCGGGCGAAGGCGCCTCTGTGACCCACCGGGCCACCATCGGCGACGTCATCAACGCCGCCATCGCAGCGATCGATCAGTCTGCGATCGATCTAAGCTGGCACGGTAACCAAAAAGGTTCGTAAACGGCTAACGGCTAACATCTAACGGCTACTTCTTCGATTACACTGCGGGGTCGGTCACGGGAGGGTCGGATGAGCAATCATCCGGCCCTCGCGGTTTATGGAGCGAGCGCCCGAGGCGCGGTTCCGGGTGTCGCGTGGCAGGTGCCGGGATCAGGCTCCTTCTCGCATGGCGCCCGGTGCCGGACCGGCCGCTTCGGCCGCAAAAAGCTCCCCTCCTTGGACAAGGAGGGGCAAGGGGCGCTTGCGCCCCGGGAGTGGTTGTTTTGTGAAAATTGTCCGCCCAATCACCCTCCTGCACCGTCGGGTTTCTGCCGTGGACCGCGTGAAATGTTCTACGTGGAACGTTTCATTTCGAAAAAGCAAATAGCACGTGTGGACCTCGTTTCTCCATAAATTGCTCAGCAAAATCGCACACTCCGCAGAGCCATGCGTACCGAATTAGGGACGAACCGTTTTTACCAACCAAAGCAGTGTGCGGTAAAATGTCGGCAGAAGGGGGTGTAATCAAAAGTGCGAGTTGGCAATTGAAATATC
>JBDSEC010000052.1:0-5112 GCA_039920205.1 Pyrinomonadaceae bacterium | reverse complement strand
ATCATATCGGCATCAAGTAAACTATTCCCGGCGTTGTTTGCGTACCACGCCATTGCATCCAGCGTTCCCGAATAGGGTCCACTCGTTCCAGATCGCGCCGCATATTCCCATTCTGCTTCGGTCGGTAAACGGTAAGTGAAGCCGTCCTTCGACATGTTAAGCCGCGTGATGAACTCCTGAACCTCGTCCCAGGTGACATAATACATGGGATAGCTTCCGCCCTCGCCTACCAAGGTTTGATCCGGATGATTCTTGTCACGTTGTTGTGTGATCGTGGTTCCCATTACCGCCTGCCACTGCGATTGCGTGACCTCGTACTTTCCTAAGTAAAAGCCTTGACTAATAGTGACTTTGTGTTGCGGCCCCTCGGTATCAACCCGTCCGGTTTCGCTTCCATTCGATCCCATCATGAAATTACCCGATGGTATGAACAGGAAGTCGATCCCTTGCGAACTACGCCACGATGTTCCGGCTGCGGGTTGTTCGACAACCGGCGCAACTGGTTTTTCCGAAGCTGAATTCGACACACCTGGTTCTGCCGTCATCGCTAGGCGGAAGCCCAAGTTGAGGCTGCGATCGCCCGGTGGATTGTAGGAGCGATACGCCGACCGCAGGTACGTGGCAATGTCGTTGAAGCCGCCGCCCCGAAACACCCGGACCGAGCCAGAACTTGGCCCCTTTGGATCCGTCTGCGCTTCATCACTGTAGGCGTCATACCGATCTTGCACCCACTCCCAGACGTTTCCGTGCATATCATATAAGCCCCAAGCATTGGGTTGTTTTTGTCCCACCGAATGGGTCTTGCCGAAAGTCGCGTCGTACCACGCCATCGCATCAAGATCACCCGCGTACGGACCGATCGTGCCCGCCCGGCACGCGTATTCCCACTCGGCCTCGGTCGGTAAACGATAAACGACTCCCCCGCTTTGCGCGTTCAAAAGTCGAATGAATTCCGTCGCATCATCCCACGACACCTTCTCGACCGGCAGGTCGTCACCCTTGAAATTCGACGGGTTCATCCCCATTACGGCTTTCCATTGAGCCTGAGTCACTTCGGTTTTTCCCAAATAGAACCCTTGGCTGATCGTGACCCGATGGAACGTTTTCTCGTTTTCATAGTGGGTAGATCCCCTATCGAAACTGCCCGCCGGCACATATACGAGATCAATTCCCTGCGGAGTGCGAAAACGGGTTCCGGCCGCCGGTTTAGCCAGCGGCACTGTTGGCGGATTCGTTGGCGCGCCGGAATTGCCTACTGTCGCCGGCGGGTTTGTTGGCCCCCCCGGACTGCTTACTGTCGTCGGCGATTTTGTGTCGGCCGGTTTGTTTGCTGTTTCGATCTCGGTCAGGCGATTGTGGGCCAGCTTTGCGAATTTGCCCTTTTCGCCATAGGTGTCCAAATACGCGCGGAAATCCGCCGCATTCTTGCTGTCCTGGATCGACTCCCAAAAGGTACGTTCATCCGCGGCGGCAGTTGATGAGCCGTTAGCCTGCGTGGCGCCCGTTCGCTTTGACGGCGTTCGCGTGGGCGCTGCTGGCGCGGGCTTTTTCTTTTTCGCCGGCGGCGGAGACGCATTGTTGGTTGGCGATTGTCCGGGGGTCGTTTGGGCCAAGGCAAACGTCCCGGCACACAGGTCAAACGCGAGTACGGCAACTATCAGAGCGATCAAATGTGAACGGTTGCTTTTCATTTTAAATACTTTTCTTTGCAAACTTTAATCCAACCACGCCACCGGGACCTCACATCCGGAATCTATCCGATAGCTACGGCGTTCTCGCCAGGCGAAAGCCTATGCCGTAGCTGCGGTGGTCCGGCTTATCGTAGTCGCGGTCCGCCGACCGCAGCATCGTTGCGGGGAAGCCGAAGGCGCCGCCCCGATATACCCGGCCCGAGCCCAAAGCTGCACCCTTGGGATCGGCTTGCGCCCCCTCGCCGTAGGACCCATACCAATCCTGCACCCACTCCAAAACATTGCCGTGCATGTCATAAAGGCCCCAAGCACTTGGTTGTTTCTGCCCCACCGGATGCGTTTTCTGGTCCGAATTCGCATCATACCAAGCCATAGCGTCGAGATCGCCCGCGTACGGTCCGGTCGTGCCCGCTCGGCACGCGTATTCCCATTCGGCCTCGGTGGGTAGTCGATAAATGGCGCCTCCGCTCTGCGAGTTCAATAACCGGATAAACTCCATGACATCATCCCAAGACACCTCCTGGACCGGCATATTGTCACCCTTATTGCTCGATGGATTGACCCCCATCACCGCCTTCCATTGGGCCTGGGTCACCTCAGTCTTGCCCAAGTAGAAACCCTGGCTTATGGTCACGCGGTGCACGGGTATTTCGTCGCCGGGGCCATCCGCCGATCCCATATCGAAACTGCCTGATGGGACGTAAACGAAATCGATCCCCTGCGGGCTACGCCACGGGGTTCCGGCCACTGGTTGAATCGCGGTCGTGTTATTGGCCGGAGTAGCTGATGTGCAAACGATCCGGAATCCGAGGGCGGAATGCCGAAGCGATGGCGCATAATTGCTGCGATATGCGGACCGCAGGCCAGGCGGCCAGTAGTTGAAGCTTCCCCCGCGAAGCACTCGTTGCGTACCCGAACTGGGTCCCTTCGGATCGGTCTGCGCTCCCGTAGCGTACTCACCGGACCAATCTTGGACCCACTCCCAGACATTTCCGTGCATGTCATAAAGACCCCAAGCATTGGGCCGCTTTTTACCCACCGGGTGCGTCTTTTTGTCCGAATTGGCATCATACCAAGCCAGTTCGTCCAAGTTTCCCGCGTAGGGTCCAGTCGTACCAGCACGCGCCGCGTATTCCCATTCTGCCTCGGTCGGT
Source organism: Pyrinomonadaceae bacterium (assembly GCA_039920205.1). Lineage (GTDB taxonomy): Bacteria > Acidobacteriota > Blastocatellia > Pyrinomonadales > Pyrinomonadaceae > JBDSEC01. The sequence continues at coordinate 2,267 of JBDSEC010000052.1, read as the reverse complement.
AGGCGATAACTGTAGCCATCGTTCAGACCGTTGAGTTTGACGAGGAAGCCGGTCACATCATTGAATGACACATTTTCAACCGGACACAGGTTACATTCGCCGAAGATCGAGGGATTGTTTCCCATCACGGCTAGCCACTGCGCCTGCGTAATTTCAAATTTTCCCAAAAAATACCCGCGGCTGATCGTTACGCTATGCTGAATTTCATCGCCCGGCCTTCTGTCTTCCTCGCTTTCCGGCGATCCCATCTGAAACGTGCCCGGCGGGATCCACACAAATTCGATCCCATACTGATTCGGCGGCGGGTTTACCATTGGTCTGTCCGCGACCACAACCGAGTTTGTTTTTGGTTTGGCTTCGACGGGCTTGTTCGCCGTTTCGATCTCGGTCAAGCGGTTGTGGGCCAGATCCGAAAACTTACTTTTCTCGCCGTATTTGCGCAGATAAGCCTGAAAATCCGCCGCGTTCTTGCTGTCTTTGATCGACTCCCAGTAAGTGCGTTCATCCGCATCCGCTGTGGATGTACCCTTCGCGGGCGCGGTGGTGGTTCGCTTTGGTGGCCTTCGCGTAGGCGGCGGCGTAGGCTTTTTCTTCGGTGGCGTGGTGGTCCCCGGGCTTTGGCCCGGCGTGGTTTGGGCAAGTACAACCGGGAGAGCCATGCCGGAAATGATCGCGATCGCAATCAAAAGGCAAACGCTTGATTTCCAAGGGTTGCGAGTCATGTTTAGGGGCTTCCTTTTAAACTCGTATTGGGTTGGTGCCCATTTTTATCCCTTTTGTTGCCGTTTGACAAGAATTTCTGTGCAGGAAGGTGACGGAGGGTGGGTGGTTAATTTGCCGGGCGGTGGGCTGAGTGACACTTCGCGTAGCTGGCGAGAGGCCACGACGACGGTTTCTAACGCACGTCGCAATAGCGGTGCGCCGCCATAAGTTGCCACTATCTTTAGATAGTGGGTGGCGGTAAGACGAGGCGGCTTTAGCCGGAATTTTTCTACTTCACTTAGCCGAATGGCTTTAGCCCGAGCTGTCTAGGGCTAAAGCCATTCGGAAAAGCGTTTGCGGAATTCGGCTAAAGCCGGTTTTGTTTTTGCTCCCCCCTAGCTGAAGCTAGGGGCTATTTATAAGAAATTTCTCACCTGGACCCCTTGGGCAAGCTTGGGGCAACTTATAGAAACGAGAACTTACTTCTGCGAATTCTCCGCCTCGTCATACATGCGATCAATGATCGCTTTGTATTTTTCGTCCACGATGCGGCGGCGGACCTTTAGGGTGGGCGTGAGTTCCCCGCCTTCGATGGTCATTTCGTCCTCCAGCAAGGCGAACTTCTTGACCGTTTCGTATTGGCCTAATCCTTCGCAATAGCCGGCGATCTGCCGTTCGAATAGATCAATGATCTTCGCGTCGCGGCACAGCTCGGCGCGCGACTGTTTCGGCAAGTGTTTCAGCTTGGCGTAGGACTCGACTTGCGGCCAATCAGGCACGATCAACGCCGCAGCGAATTTGCGACCGTTACCGATCAGCACCACTTGATTTACAAAGCGCGAGGCCTTGATCATCTGCTCGATATGCGCCGGCGCGATGTATTTTCCGCCTGAGGTCTTGAAAAGCTCTTTCTTGCGGTCGGTGATGCGCAGATATCCCTGTTCGTCCAAGGTGCCGATGTCGCCGGTCTTGAACCAGCCGTCTTCGGTCAGCACCTGCGATGTGGCTTCGGGTTTGTTGTAATACCCGCGCATGATGTTGGGGCCGCGGGCTTCGATCTCGCCATCCTCGGCAATGCGTACCTCGACATGCTCGATCGGTTTGCCGACTGTACCGATCTTCAGATCCGCCAGAGTCGAGGCGGTGATTACCGGCGAGGTTTCGGTCAATCCGTAACCTTGCACGATGGGCAATCCCGCACCCAGAAAGATGTAACCGATGTCATCGGGCAACGCCGCGCCGCCGGAAATGAATAATCGAATGCGTCCACCCAACCCGGCATGCCATTTCGAGAAGACCAGCTTCATCGCGATCGTGTGTTTGAGTTTTAGCCAGCCGCCCACCGGCTTCTTATCGCTCATCAGATGCGCGTATTCATTGGCTACGGCGATGGACCAATTGAACAACCCGGACACCAGCTTGCCCTGCGACATGGCTTTCTCTTTGATGCGGGCGTAGATCTTTTCAAAGATGCGCGGCACACCGATAAAGATCGTCGGCCGGACTTCGCGCAGGTTCGCGCCGATCATATCGATCGATTCGGCGTAATAGACCGTCATGCCGTG
>JBDSEC010000051.1:0-12616 GCA_039920205.1 Pyrinomonadaceae bacterium | reverse complement strand
GCGGAAGCATGGGCAAATCGGATAATCCGATGGTCGGCGGCGCCGCGATGTATAAAAGCAAAGATATCATCGATAACGCGGTTAACTCGGCCGATCACACTACTCTGGTAGCAGCGGTAAAGGCGGCCGATCTGGTGGCCACGCTAAAGAGCAAGGGACCGTTCACGGTTTTCGCGCCCACCAATGCGGCGTTCAACAAGCTTCCGGCCGGTACGGTGGAAATGCTGGTCAAGCCGGAAAACAAAGCAATGTTGACCAAGATCTTGACCTACCACGTTCTGGCCGGAAAGTATGACGCGGCCAAGATCATGAAGGCGATCAAAAAGGGTAAGGGTTCGGCCTCGTTCAAGTCTGTCAGCGGCGGTGTTTTGACGGCGACCATGGAAAGTAGCACCTTGGTCCTAACCGACGAAAAAGGCGGGATGTCGCGCGTGACCATCGGTGACGTGATGCAATCGAACGGTGTGATCCACGTGGTGGACACTGTCTTGATGCCGAACTAGTTCGGTGCACAATTCCGCATAACTCTTCGTCCTATCAACGGCCGCTGGTTATAGCGCGGAAAGCGGAAGAAATTTAGCCGCGGATTTACGCGGATAAACGCGGATCTGAAAAAGCGATCTCCTGCTTTGTTTTTCAAATCTGTTTTATCCGTGAAGATCCGCGGCTGTTTTTGCATTTCTCAGGTCCGCGTTTATCGACGTGAAGCTCCGGCCCAATTTTCTTATCTCAGATCCGCGTTTATCCGCGAAAATCCGCGGCCAAACTTTTCCGGCAAAATCACTAACGTAATTTTCGCGAGCCGCTCTTTGCTGCTATAGTCCGCTGGTTTGCGGAATCGCCGATCACTGAGAAGGAATGCTCATGGAACAAACATTTGAACTACCCGATCTTTCGGCTTACGAAACCGGCGAATATTCCGAGGGGAACTTTCGCATCACCGTGCGCGGCGAGACCGTCTATGTTTGGGTGATCCAGCCGCAGGTTCCCTTAAAGCGCGAGTTTGCCTTCGTGATCAACGGCGTGCCCGGCAGTTTACCGGTTTCCTGCTGTGCCTCGCGCTGGTCGGCCCGGGGCGAAATTCCGATCTTCGGCGAACACAAGGTCTATCTGCGTGCCATTGAACGAACCAACAATGTCGTTCGGGTCGCCGTTGAGCATCACGGGTTCGAAGCCATAGATATTGCAGCCGGCATGATGTTTGCCCGTGCTGGAAAAACTGCCGCTTAATGATCTCGATCTTTCAAACTTAGGATCTATCGGGCACATTCGTGATCTGACCGATCGGAAATCCTTCAAAATCCTGCAAAGCACGATCGAATTTCACTCCGTTGAATTGCTTTGAGATCAAAGCCGCCGTCGCTGGATAGATGATCAGGCAATCCTTGAAGTCAAACGGTTTTAGAAATTCGCCGAACGCTGCCAAAAATGTTTGACTCGAAATAACCCCAGTCTCCTTCACTTCGCGGAATAGTCTCCGGTACTCGCGAATCAGGAAAACGAAATCGACTGGAGGAAAGACACTTGGGATATGCCGGTTCCAAGTCACGGCCGTAACGGGATTTCCACTTCTTTTTTCTCGTAAAAAAAGAATCGTCGGGACATAGTATTCGTCGCCCATTTGGGCTTACAGCCGGTCAGCGTGAAAATTGTAATTCCACGCTGCATTGGTTATCTCCGGTGGGAAATAAACAAAGGCGTTCGGATCCTGTTCACGAATTACTCCGGTTGCTCGGCTGTTCGAATCGATCCAGCTCTCACACATTTCCGTCCCAGTTGGACGTGTTAACGTATCCGTCTCTGAATCACTCTGTGGGTCGAACACGCTCAGGCTAAGATCACTGATCAACTTCTCCACAAATATGAACGCCTCATGACCAAAGAAATCAGGCCGGCCAAAATTTAGATTAAAGAAAAAGCCAGAAAACGAATATCCATCAAATACCGGATGTTCGGTATCATCTGGATCATCACCAGGCGGAAAAACCGGCTCGGCAAACTCAAACATAAAGTAAACACCGGTCCGCTCGTTTTCGAAGAACCATTGGTCGAATTGTTTGTCCTTTGGCGTAAGGTTTTCAGATAGGTACTGAAAAATATCACTTTGGCTATGCTTGCTTTCGAGAGGTTGGTAGAAATAGAGGTCGTAACTCATGCGCTGCCGTCTCCGTTGTGAAAATTGGTCGAGCGATTTCGCAGGAATACTAACGCGAGGAGACATTCCCGAACAAGCATTATTAAAGAATCGTCATTTCCCCGCGCTAGAAACGTGCGTCATTAGAAACGCACTAAGAAATTTTTTGCCGCGGATTTACCCGGATAAATACGGATCTGAGATCAAATATGTGGATCAATCGTTACCGGCCCCTGACCCCTCATTAGCGCTAACTTGAGCCAGCCAGCGCCACACCTGAATGCAAATCAAAACAGACGGCACCACAGAGCTCACTGAGACTTTGGCCTAAATTTACTTCTCTGTGGCTCTGTGCGCCCTGTGGTGAACGTTCTTACGCTCAATTGTTTTTGAAAGCTTAAAGTTATCACTGATGCCGCTGCCCCCCTGACCCGGCAGCTTCGACCCTGATCCGTTTTTTCCGTGTATGTCCGCGGCTAGCCTTTGTTGACTCAAATACCCGCAAAAAGGCGGTACTACCAACCCATTGTGGCGATTAAGTAAACATCGCGTCCTGTTCACTCGTTAAATATTTTATGGACGGTTACTAACTTTCCCCCCCGGCACTGTCTCTTTGTAGATGAAGGGATGATTCGCGCCGGGGGGTGCACGATGGAGACGAATGGCAACGGCCGGCACGGAAACACCTGACGAGATATTGGTTCTCGGCGCCATCATGGGCGATCTGGACGCGTTCGGCGAATTGGCGGGTCGCTATCGCGCGGCCGCGGTGCGTAGCGCCCAAGCCATCGTCGGTCGTGACGATGCCGAAGACGTTGCGCAGGACGCTTTGATCCTAGCGTTCAAGGCGTTGCCGTCGATCGAGGATCCGACCAAGTTCGCGGCCTGGCTGGGCGCGATCACACGGCACCGGGCGCTTCGGTTTGGCCAACGCGACCGAAACCTTCGGCGGGTGGATCTGGACGAAGTACTGCTGGCCGAAGTGGGCGCGTTGACCCTGCCGCTGATCAACGAATCCGAGGCGGCCGAAGAACTTCAGCTGGCGCTCGAAAAAGTGCCGCCAGAATACGCGCTGGTATTGCGGTTACGGTTTTTTGACGAGATGCCGCTGCGGCACATCGCGGCTTTTGTAGGCGTGCCGGTTTCGACCGTTAAGTGGCGGGTGCATAAGGGCAAGGAACTTTTGCGCGAACAGGTGGAATCATTAAGACAGGGAGATATTGAATGGAAAAGGGAAAAGAAATAGCCAAGTTAGTGCGGCTGCTTCGCGGCCTAGCCCGCGTTGATCGGTTCGCCGCCGCTAATGAACCGCAACCGGATGCGATCGCATTCAGCATCACGCAATTCAACAATGTTCTGAAACGCTTGAAAGAATTGGAACCCAGTGCGGCGGCACTGTTTGGCGAACTGGCGGACCATTCGACTTTGGAAATGGTGCGGATGGCGGCCCACGATCTGGGTTCCTATTTTTCGGACGAGACCGCGGAACCGCACCACGTCAGACATGAGCATCGGCACCATCGCCGGCACCATGAAGGATCTCGCTTCAGGGGCTGCAGTGTGCGAGTGATGGCGGTGCCGATGGGCGGACGTTGCGGTTAAGAAGGAGTAAGTAGATGGAACGAGAGAAAGAGCTTAGCAAGTTGGTCAACGTCCTGCGCCGGACCGCACGGATGGCCATGCACGGCGAATGGACGGGCAGTAGCGAAGACGCCGCGGCCTTTTGCGCCGACAAATACAATCGTGTGTTAACGCGTTTGAAGGAGCTTGAACCGGCCGTCGCCAGCATCTTTGAACCGATCAAACCGGACAGTTCGCTGACCGTGGTGGCGATGGCCTGCCGGCAACTGGCGGCCTACTTTGACGACGAAGCGCCCGGCGGACGCGAAGGCTGGGGCGGCCGCGATTGGAAAGGCGTGTGGGCCGATCCGCGTTCTGGTGTCTGGGTTGATAAAAAGGCGTTTAAAGAGTTCTGGGCCAAATCGGCTAAGGATATCGAAGATTTTGGCGAGTTCATCCGCGAACGGATCGAGGAGTGGGTGCATCAGCACAAGCCAAAAGACGATCCTAAGGATCCGGGTCCGACCGAGAAAAAAGCCTAAGAAATTTAGCCGCGGATTTACGCGGATTGGATGGATCTGAAGAAGACAATGTAAATATCGCGTTTTCAGATCCGTTTTATCCGCCTAAATCCGCGGCCAAATTCTTCTAGTGCAGACAGGCCCGACAATTTTCGCCGGGCCTGTTTGGCGAAGGGCCATTGACCGGATAACCGCCGGTCGTCCGTTTTAGGGTTTCCCGTCCCAATCCCCCGCGATCGGTTGGTCACCGTTTTGGCCAAAGAAAGCTGTGATATCGACCGCTGCATTGTTGTTGCTCAAGAAGAATGTCGCCGCCGATGGCCGCCATACACCGATCGTGTCACGTCCGTCGCCGTTCCAATCCCCTGTAACCGGCAAGTCATCGGAAATACCGAAAAAGGTCGTGATGTCGACGCCGGGATTTGGCACGTTCTGGTTGGTCAAAAAGAATGTGACCGCGCTCGGGCGAAACACGCCGACCGAATCGACGCCGTCGCCGTCCCAATCACCCGCCACCGGCAGATCACCGTTCGAACCAAAGGTGATCGTCAGATCGACGTTTGGATTCGACACATCATTGGACAGTAAAAACTGTCCCGTGCCGGGACGAAAAACACCGATCGTGTCGATGCCGTCGCCGTTCCAATCTCCCACCACCGGTAAGTCGCCCGTGGTACCAAAATTCAACGTGGTAGCGCCAAATGGAGCCGGCGCGACGATCACCGGGAAATTGGAGTTGCGAACCTTCCAAACTCCGTTCGTGAACGATCCAATAGTAGTAATTCCGTCGCCATCGAAATCGCCGGATACTCCCTTCTGGCCCGCCAATTGCGATGTGATCGTTGCTGCCACGCTAACCACGTTGGAAGTTGATTGGGTTAATAGAAAAGTGGAAGCGGGCCGGAAAACCCCAACTGAATCAATATGTGAATCCAAGACTTTCGCCACAAATCCGTCACTGTTATTGCTGGCCGCACCTGGATTTGGCTGCAAGACACCGCTGGTCGTGGCCAGATTCGTTGACCCGGTAGCACCGCAAACAAAAACTTGGTTTCCCCTAATCGCGATACCAGTGCCGGAGTCGTTGCCATTTCCACCTAGATAGCTTGACGAAAGTATGCCACTACCGAATTTGAGCTTGGTCACGAACGCATCGCGTCCCGATTGCTTGGCCGACTGGAACGGCAACGCGGTCGGGAAATTGGTCGAAAGCGTGTCGCCCGTGACATAGATCAAGCCATCGCTACCCACCACTATGCTCCGGCCTTCCTCTTGGTCAGATCCGCCGAGAAAAGTTGAGTTAACCAAGGCCGTTCCAGCTTGATTCAGCACGGTCACAAAAGCCTCATTGATCTGATTAGTCGCGCGGATAGGATTCTTCAACGGGTAATTGAACGAACCAGTCAACCCGGTAACGTGCGCTTGGCCGTTGGAGTCAACCGCGATTCCGTTGCCTTCCTCGCCTCCACTTCCACCCAAAAAAGTAGAATAAAGCAAGGAATCATCACCGCTAGCCGAAGTATTGAACTTCGCAACAAATGCGTCACGGCCACCACCATTCGCTGCCTGAAACGGGTTCTTCGTAGGAAATGACCCAGTAGAAAACGTAGTTCCAACAATGTATACGTTATTAGAGGAATCGAGCGCGATCCCATTGCCTTGGTCTACATCGTTTCCCCCTAACCCACTGGAATAGAGGATGTCACTGCCGTCGGCATTAAAGACGGTGATGAACGCATCATTGTCCGAACTAAAAAGTCCGGTCCCCTGGTATTGATTTTTCGTCGGGAAGGTAAGGCCGGAGTCCGTTGCGCCCGTAACGTAGGCACGTCCGGCTGAGTCCACAGTTATGCCATTGGCAAAATCCGCATGTCGGCCACCGAGAAAAGTCGAGTAAACTATGCTTCCTACGGGGTTCAGCTTGGTGACAAAAGCTTCCTCGGGAAATATACATACTCCAAAACTACGGCTGCAAAGGCGGATGCGCTGGTACGCATTGTCGCTGATCGGGAAATCGCTGGACTCCGTGACACCGGTAATGTATGCATTTCCGGCCGCATCAATGGCGATATCTGTGCCTTTGGCGCCGATGTCGAAATCGGTGATCCCGTCATCTTCGCCGCCCTCGAGAAAGGTGTTGTACAACAAGCTTTGCCCGTTGGCGGATATTTTGGAAACAAATACCCCGAAATCGTCGCTACTGCTTCGCGAGTTCGCGGTGGGAAAGTTTAATGAGGCGGTTGTTCCAGAGACAAATGCATTCCCGCTGGCATCTACCCTGATCGAATGTGGCTGGTCCGCGAGGTTGCCGCCCAAATACGTCAAATAGCCCAAAGTCGGATCGATGACCAGCGAACGTGATCTGTCATAGTCGCCCACAGCAAAGCTCACCGTGTTCCCGGACACCAGATAGTGACTGGCGATCTCATGCTTTACTCCATCGGTTTCCTGATAGGCGAACGGTTTGGCTTGGACCAATTCAGCGTGTGCAGTTCCCACCACCAACTCACCTTGATCGTTGACCGAAACTTGCATCGCTCCCTCAAAATTGAACTTGATCTGATTCGTGTCGGCGTTCGGGGCGACCAGCAGATCGTACTCCAATTGACCAGTGCGGTTACCATAAAACACCGCATCGACACCATCATAAATTTCGTGATAATCGACCTTGCCGTAGTTTGCGACATTTTCAATGCGGTTCTTGCCCGTGTAGTAATTGGTTTTGGTGGTGATTTCGTCCGCGCCCACGATCACCGGGTTTGGATTCGCACCGACCAAGCGCATTCTTAAATTGTCAGAGCGCGTCGGTGCCTTTTGGCTGCCCGTATTTTCGCCCGCCTGACGCAGTTGAAAGATCGCTTCGGTTTCCGTTAGATACAGCGTGTAACCTTTGCCGCGCGAAATAAACTTCGCTTCGGGCGCCGTTTGGCCACGATTCTCCTCGAAGATCAAAGGCAATTTGCCGAGATCCGCGTTTCGAGCCGATTCCGGAGCGACTGGAGCCACGGCGTTAGCCTTCGGTGTCGATGTAGCCGCAGCCACCTTTCGCGTCATACCCGGCACCAAGGTATTGAATATTAGGGCCAAAGCCAAGATTCCGGCGATGGAGGGAAAGCGGTAAGCGGTTTTCATTTCTTCTAACTCCTTCAAATTGAGATCAAATAGTTTGTTCAATAGATCAGTTATTGACCTTTCGTATACATAAATAACCCGGGCGAAGGTGTGAAATCTTTAGGTTTTGTTGAGGTTTCCCTGAAGTTTTCCTGAAGAAGTTATGAAAGCCGGTGAGGTGGCCGATCTCAACGAAGATCGGGGCGGTGGATAACCACCGCCCCGATCGAGGATAATTCATGTGGAGAGCCGAAGATCGTCCCTCGTTTTAGTCTACTACTGCGGCGAAGCCGGCAACGGGATGTCACCGTTTGCGCCCCATTGGATCGCTTGGAACGCGCCATCCGAACTGCGCAAATAGAACCATGATCCCGCCGCGGGTCGGTAAACCGCGATGTCCGTCTTGCCGTCCTTGTCGTAGTCGCCGGGCACCGGCCGATCGCCATTCTGACCAAATTGCAACGCCGAGAATTGCCCCGTTCCGCTCCTCAAAATGTACCAAGCTCCATTGCCGGGACGAAACACGGCGATGTCGCTGCGAGAATCTCCATCGAAATCCCCGTCGACCGGGATGTCGCCGCTCTGGCCAAACTGGGTGCCATTGAAGGTATTGGTTCCGCTGCTCAATACATACCAGCTACCGGTGGTCGGACGAAAAACTGAAAAATCGGTGGTACCGTCTCCGTCAAAATCGGCGGTATGATAACCAAGTGCCCGAGGCTCCGCAAAAATAAGATCGTCCATCGCGACCACATCGATAAAAGGATTTCCTCCATCAATGTTTCCAACCTTTAATGGAGCGTTTCCCGAATGTATTCTTACTCGAGCGATCCGCTCCCCGGCCTGAAACAAAACGCCAATGAAAGACAATGGTCCAACCGGCGCGGCCGGGATCGAGCTGAAATTCATCAGGTTGCCGGCCACGTCATAACATTCAAAACCGGTTGAACCGGCCAGATCGACATCCGAAAAAACCATCCCAAAGCCGGAAACGGTGGCCGGGATTCTAGTTCCGGGAACGAAAAACTGAACTTCTAATGAATTCGTGCCGATCGCGGTAAATAGCCGTTCGCTAGAAAACGTGGTAAAAGTCGCCGAATAGCTCGGTTCAATATTTCCGAAGCGAACCGGAACCCCGCTACTTGCCGAGGCGCTTATTTGGAAAGGTTGCTGAAGGTTGGCCGGATTGATGGCGAAATTGTCCGAAGTGAAGATCACCCCGCGCGGACTATTGAAATTAAAAAAGGTATTAACGATGAAATTTGGCGCGGACGACGCGTCGGTGAGCCCATCCCAATCGATCTCTCGGCGACCGGAGGAAAATGAATTACCGACGCCATTGTTGACTCCGCCTAACTCCGACCGAAACAAATCCACGACCGGCTGTAGGGCAGCAGTGTTCGCGCCACTCGCGGTTCGGACCAGCGGTACCGCAAACGCAGGCCAGGTTAAGGCGAACAAGAGCATCGCCGCGATAACCAGGCGCCCGGTCTGACGGTTACGTATTTTCTTCATTAAAATCCCCCTCTGGTGAAACCGCCGTTCAACTCTGCCGCTCGTTTAAGGATATATATTGCCGCAGTGTATCATGAGCAACGGGAAACGTTGGCGCGACAGTTGGGTTGGCCCGAGCCTTTTATGGACTACGTATGGTTCTCATTAAGTTGTGAGGGTCTGGCGTTTGGTGCTTGGCGGCCATCGTTGTCGGGCACTGCGAAACGAGAAGCTGGGCCGGAGGCTAACCCCCAGCCCAGCTAATTTGGCCGCTAATCGCACGACGGCTTTTAGCGTCTTACTGCGCTGCGGCCGGGAGCGGGATGTCGCCGTTCGCGCCCCATTGGATCGCTTGGAATGCGCCATCTGAACTGCGCAGGTAGAACCACTGGCCCAACGAAGGCCGGAAAACCGCGACATCGGTTTTGCCATCCTTATCGTAGTCACCCGGAACTGGCCGATCACCATTAGTGCCAAATGCCACCGCCGAGAATATGCCGGTCGTACTTTTCACGAAAAACCAGGAACCGCTGCTGGGCCGGAACACCGCAATATCGGTTCGCGAGTCACCATCGAAATCGCCATCGACCGGAATGTCACCGTTTTGGCCGAACGCGGTCTGCGAGAAGGTGTTGGTTCCACTATTCAAGATGAACCAACCGCCATTACTCGGGCGAAAGACCGCAAAATCCGTGGTTCCATCAGCGTCAAAATCTGACGTATGGCTGGTTCGGGCATGTGGCTCGCCATAAATGAAATCGTCCATCGCCACAATGTCATTTCCGTTTACGCCTTCAATATTACCCGGCGCCATCAGCCGGTTACCTTCGAATATCTTGACCTTTGCAATTCGTTCGCCAGCATTAAAAGAAATTCCGACAAATGACAATCCGCCGTTAGCGGCCGGTACCAATACCGGACTTCCCAATGGTTTACCGTCGGTCCCGTAGCAGACAATACCCGAACCATTAGCGTCGTCTACATCGGAAAATACCGCGCCAAAACCACTTACCGTTGCCGGGATCTGCGTTCCGGGGATAAAGAATTCTATCGTTAAGCCCGAGGTGTCATCCGCCGTTGACGTTTTCACGACGCCAAATAATCGTTGAGCCGAAAACACCTGTGAAAAGAGCGCTGTGTACGAGGGATCGATCTCGCCAAAACGAAGCGGCGTGGCCGTTGGATTGCCGCTAATGGCACTGACCCGAACATTAGCAAAGGATGCGGTGTCGAAGACTACTCCGCGCGGGCTGTTAGCATTGAAAAAATCAACCGGAAGATTATTAGGCGAGGCGAAATTGTCCGGGACCCCATCCCAGTTGATCTCGCGCCGGCCCGAGACAAAGGAATTCCCGACCCCGTTATTTGCCCCTCCCAGATCGGCGCGAAACAGATCGACAGTTGCTTGAATCGCGGCGGGGTTTGCACCACTCGCGGTTCTTACGACCGGCGCGGCAAAAGAACTGACGGAAACAAGGGAGAGCGTGAAAATGCTCAACGAAAAGTCACGAATCATCTTTTTAATTGGTCGGTACATTTTTTTCTCCTGACAGATTTATCAGTTGGCCGAGTCGTACGCGCGAATCAACCAGTCGGTGCAACTTGTCTCGATCAGAGACCGACGCCCCGATAAGAACCCGGTGCGGCTCTTTAACCACCGAGTTATTTAAGTAAGTTGTGAAAGTACTTAAATGCGCACTAGCGAACCAAATCAACTGAAACACTCAAAACATCCATCGCAGACATTTCGAAAAGCTTCCCCTAAGTCAGCGGGCGAGAAAAAATCAACGCCACAAGCGGGTCATCAAGGGCATTGATCAGGCAACAAATCAGTCGCAAATACGACAATTGCTACACCAAGCGAAAAGGCCTTCATGGCAATCGGTTACATTTGCGGGTGAGAATATCCGATTGTGAGCCGTTTGCAAAGAAAAAATTACCGAAAACAGCGGATTCGCGGGAATTTGGTGGATCAGATCCGACTTGCTAGAACAGCCCGTCGTTTCTGGCCCGCCCTACCCGCGCGAATCCTCCCGGAATAACCTGGCCTAAACTTTAGGCCTTGAAAAAAAGATCCTATTGCGGCGAAGCCGGTAACGGAATGTCGCCCGTTGCGCCCCATTGGGTGGCGGCGAACGCCCCGTCCGAACTGCGCAAGTAGAACCACTGACCCACCGACGGACGGAAGACGGCGACGTCGGTTTTTCCGTCCTTGTCAAAGTCGCCCGACAATGGCCGGTCGCCGTTCTGTCCAAACTGCACCGCCGAAAACTGTCCCGTCGTACTCTTTATGAAAAACCAACTGCCGGTGCTCGGGCGGAAGACCGCGAAGTCGCTCCTCGAATCGCCATCATAATCGCCATCCACGGGGATGTCCCCGTTCTGGCCAAATGCGGTTTGCGAGAAAGTGTTCGAGCCGCTGTTCAAAATGAACCAGCCGCCATTGCTCGGACGGAACACAGCAAAGTCGGTCGTACCATCACCGTCGAAGTCTGAATCATGCGCCGTCGTGGCCCGGGGCTCGCCGTAGATAAAATCGTCCATCGCCACGATATCAACCCCGGCCACGCCGTCTTGGTTCGTGTTTGAAAGTGGCGCAGTTCCACTTTCGATCACCACTCGGGCTATACGTTCACCGGCATTAAAACTGATCCCGACAAAGGACAGGCCATTGTCCAAGACCGGTGCCGAAGCTGCCGACAGTTGAGTTCCGTCCGCACCGTATACGCGGATCAATGAACGCCCGCCTCCGGTGGACGAGTCCACATCGCAAAAGACCAAACCAAAACCACTTACGGTCGCCGGGATCTTCGTACCGGGGATGAAAAACGTGATCTCCATCATGTGGGTGGTTCGCGCGGTGAACAAGCGCTGTGCACTAAACGTCGTCAAAATGGTGGCGTAATTTGTATTTATGTTACCAAACCTGACCGGCACCCCAGAGGCGGCAGTCGCGCTTACGGCAAACCGGTTGAGGGCCGCACCCGTAGCGTCCTCGATCGCATTGAACATGACTCCGCGCGGACTGTTGGAGTTGAAGAAATTAAGGGGAAAGTCGTTCGGCTCGGAAAAACTATCCGGCACGCCATCCCAGTTTATTTCCCGGCGGCCTGAAGTGAACGACCCGCCCACTCCATTGTTAACGCCGCCTAGATCGGTGCGAAATTGATCGACTATCGTTTGCAATCCGGCGGTATTTGCGCCGCTGCCCTGTCGCACGACCGGGACGGAAAACGCCAAGCTTGAACTCATAAGTAGAGTTAGGCTGCCTACGAACATCATGCAAACTAATTTTCCCATTGATATGTGTTTGTTGTTTTTCATTTTGTGCTCCTTTGTTTCCTTTTGATTGAAATGCCTAGGTAGTTGGCGTGTCGATTAAGTTGTCGTAGGGAAGGCGCATGCCTTCCGTGATCCGTAAGATATCGGCGGGCTGATTGCGACCCTCCGCATGCGACGCAAACAGCGAATCGGCGCAGATCCAAAGTTGCCCGGTTTCCGTGGCCCGGCAATGAAACATACCGGCTTCGGCCGCAGCTAAAAGTTGATTCCTTTCATTACCGGTAACTCGCGCCGCCTCGTTGGCTGACAGCAGTTGCACTTGGCGTCCGCAAAACTCGCACCAGGCCGCTTGGCCCTGGTGATTGCTGATCACGATCTCGCGCTCGATCTCGATGGTGACTTCTCGTCGCCGTTTCATTTGATCCCCGTCCCCTCGAAGATGAATTCCGTGTTGGCAGACCCTGATCTCGCTTCCCCCTCGGCACCATCGCCAAACCGCGAATTTCACTGGTCT
>JBDSEC010000050.1:0-2988 GCA_039920205.1 Pyrinomonadaceae bacterium | reverse complement strand
CGGTTCAATTCGGCAGTGCGGGTGATCGGTTGGTTCCCGGGGATTATGACGGCGACGGTCGCATTGACGTAGCGGTCTTTCGCGAAGGCGCGTGGTATCAATTGCGCAGTTCCGATGGTGCGTTCGTGGCGACCGGATTTGGGCAGGCCGGCGATGTTCCGGTGCCCGCGGATTACGACGGTGATGGCCAGACCGACCTTGCGGTTTTCCGCGGTGGCGTCTGGTACATCATCAATAGCCACGACTACAGTTTCCGCGCCGAGCAGTTCGGCTTGGTGGGCGACCGTCCCGTGATCGGAAATTTCGATGGCGACTTGCGTGCCGATCTGGCCGTCTTTCGCAATGGAAACTGGTATATAAGTGCCTCGACCGCGGGATTTTATGCGACGCAATTTGGAATCGCGGCCGACCGGCCGGTGGCAGCGGATTACGATGGCGACGGCAAGACGGATATCGCCGTCTATCGCGATGGTACCTGGTATATTCAGCGATCGTTTGCTGGGTTTACGGCGGTACAGTTTGGCCTTCCGACCGACCGTTTGGTTCCCGCCGACTATGACGGAGACGGAATTACCGACATCGGCGTATTCCGTGATGGGACCTGGTACACCGTGGGAAGCACCGCCGGATTCAAGGTAACCGATTTTGGCCAATCGGGAGATATCGCGGTTCCGTCGGCCTACGTTCCATAACGTTGGCTACCGATAATGCAGAAGCCGGAGCGAATGGTTAGATCCACCGCTCCGGCTTTTTATTTTTGCCCAATACTACTCAGCGGGCGAATGATCGATCGGGCAGCCGACCGAGGCGTCGGGACCAAGATAGGTGCGCGCATCCCACAGTTCGGGAAAGAATTTTCGCGCCAAGGTTTTCTGCAAATAGCCGACGCCTTCGGAGCCGCCCGTTCCGCGTTTGAAACCTACCATCCGTTCGACCATCTTCACATGGTGCGAACGCCACAGGCTGATATGCTCGTCATGCGCGATCATCGCTTCCTGCAATTCGAACAGCATTGCGTTTTTTTCAAAGTTGGCCAATATCTCGACGATCGCCCGCGTACGACGTCCTTGACGATGCGAATTCTCTTTTTCGTCAGCGGCGGGATCATTCAACGGAGAGTCAAATCCTTGACGTCCCAGCAAAGCAAAAAAGGAATCGTGAAGTGATGGTGCGTCAAAACGCGCGCGTAAACGTGGTGAAGCATATTCGTCCGCCGCGAATGAGTGCAAGATCCCTTCGTCACGCAGTCCCGACACGAACTCGATCTCGCGGAACTGCATCGATTGGAACCCACTGGCGGGGCGCAATTCTTCACGAAAGGTAAGAAATCCGAACGGCGTCATCGTTTCCAAGATATGGATCTGCTGAACCAGTACCTTTTCGATCTCGACCACGCGCTGCAGTGCGCGCATTGCCACGAAAACGTCGTCTTTATCCATCCAGACGATCGCGGCATCGATCTCGTGCAAGATCTGCTTGAACCACAATTCGTAGGTCTGATGGATGGTGATGAACAACATCTCGTTGTGCTGCACGGGCGAGGAAAGACAATTCTGCAGCTCGATCAGATCGCGGACTTTCAGATATTTGTTGTAAGAAAGCGGAGCATCGCCGCCATAGTTGTCGCTCATGTTAAAAAGCCGCTCCGGCCGTTTCGTGTTGTTCGTAGGCACGCGTTTCGCGGATCTGCTTCATCTCGTTTATCACCAGATCCAGTTCTTCGTCTTTAGTATAAAAATGGGGCGAGATGCGCACACCAGCGCCGGGTCGATAATCGCAGATGAATTCGCGGCGAATAAGCTCGCGCGTCACCGCTCCGGCGTTTTCAGCGGCGATCGTGACGGTGCCGCCGCGCCTGGCCGGGTCGCGGGGACTGGTCACGTCAAAGCGGGCCTCCAACGCCAGTTGGATCAAATATTCCGTCTGGCGCTGGCTCTTGGCGCGGATGCGGTCCACACCGATCTCGTTAATGATGGCGTAACCACTCTGCGCCGCGTACATCGCGGGGATCGCGGGCGATCCATGCAAAAATCGTCGAATGTCCGTCGCGTATTCGATCGGCCCAATGTCGAAATCGAAGGGATGCTCGTGCGCCATCCAACCGGTCGTGCGCGGTTGCAGCTGTGCATGCAGATCGGGCCGCACGTATAGATAACCCGCGCCCGGTCCGCCACAAAGCCACTTAACTGAACCGCCGGTCGCAAAATCCACGTTCATCTCGGCCACGCTGAACGGTACCGTGCCGGCCGATTGGTAGGTATCCAAAACGACCATCGCGCCGACCTCGTGGGCGCGGTCGATGATCGCCTTCACATCCTGCAGGAAGGCGCTCTTGAACAACACATGCGAGATGGGTACCAGCAGCGTCTCGTCATCGATCGCGGCCAACATCCGTTCCAACGGCACCCCAACGCCATCGTCGGACTTGACCATCTCTATACGCAGCTTGCCGTCGCGGGCATGCGCTTCGTAAACGTACATCACCGACGGAAAATTCAGCTCGGAGTAAACGATCTTGTTACGTGAAGGTTGGGGATCGAAACAGGAAAGGATCAACGATTGGCAGATCGAAACATTCTGGTGCATCACCACGGAACCGGCCGGGGCTCCGATGATGCGGCCCACCTCGTCACCAAGTCGTTGCGGCATATCCCACCAGCCCTCGGCCCAGGCCCGCACCCCGCGCGTCGCCCACATGTCCGCGTATTCGTGCAGCCGGTCGTAAGTCGCCCGCGGCATGGCGCCCAAACTATGCGAGATCAGGTAAACGGTCTTTTCCAAAATGGGAAACTGGTCCCGCCAGGCTAGTAATTCATCAGACAAAGTAGTCGCCTCCTCGGTGGTTAAGAACATATTAGTGGAGATTCATGAGGCAAGCAAAAAATGAGTTGGCGCGGAGCGTCTCAATAGATTCCCTAACGGTGTCAATCAAATAGCCCGCACTCGCGGCGAACCCCCGCTAATGGGGAGGAGTCCAGTCAGACGAAA
>JBDSEC010000049.1:0-11412 GCA_039920205.1 Pyrinomonadaceae bacterium | reverse complement strand
TGGGCACAAACGACTATCAATTGATCACTACCGCCGAAGGCGTTCACCTGGCCGCGGAACAGCTTGCCAACCACTCGGTGCTCGGGTTGGATACCGAGACCACGGAATTGGATCCCTATCGCGGCCGCATGAGATTGGTGCAATTGGCGGCGCCTGATGGCGTGCGCATCTTTGACCTGGATCAGTTCGGCGAAAATTTGGCCGAGGATCCCGGCCTGGCGCCTTTGCGCGACCTGTTGGCTTCGACCCGGCCGGTCAAGATCGCGCACAACGCCAAGTTTGATGCGAAGTGGGTCAAGCATCGACTAGGGGTCGAGCTGGGTGCCGTATACGACACTTACTTGGCCAGCCAGATAATCTCGGCCGGGAATAGTGACGATCGTCACGGTTTGGCGGCCGTCTCCGAACGGTACCTCCAAACCACGGTAGATAAATCTGAACAGCGCAGCGATTGGGGCGGCGCCTTGTCGGATTCGCAACTGCGTTATGCCGCGTTGGATGCTTCGGTGCTGTTGCCGCTACGGTCGGCGCAGATGCAACGGCTGCAATCCGACGGGTTGGACCAGTGCGCTCACCTTGAATTCGACTGCGTATTACCGTTGACGCAATTGGAACTGAACGGATTTTACTTGGATGCTGACCGCTGGCGGATCCAGCTTCGTTGGGTTGAAAAGGAACGCGCGCGCATTGCGGACGAATTGCAAGAGATGCTCGCCGAAGGTGCGGTGCAGGGATCGCTGTTCGGCCGGGCCGAAATTAACCTGGATTCGCATACGCAACTGACCGAGGTCTTGGTGCGTTTGGGCATCCCCATGCCCGATTCGACGCGCAATTGGAAACTACAGCCCTTGGCCGCCGAGTATCCCGTTATCGCCAAACTGTTGGAATACCGCACGGTGCAAAAAGCACAATCGAGTTACGGCGAGACGATGCTGGCCGAGATCAACCCGAAGACGGGCCGCATCCACGCGGACTTTCGCCAGATCGGCGCGCCGACCGGCCGCATGGCGTGCAACAATCCCAACATTCAACAGATCCCACATGGTGTGGAGTATCGCCGCTGTTTCCGTGCGCCCGAGGGGCGCAAACTCTGTATTGCCGATTATTCGCAGATCGAGCTGCGCATCCTGGCCCAATTCAGCGAAGATAGGGGATTCCTGGATGCGTTCATTTCGGGCGCCGATCTGCACCGCACCACCGCCGCGCAGGTATTTGGCGTAAAGCCGGACGAGGTTACTTCGGACCAACGTAACTTTGCCAAACGATTAAATTTCGGTGTGGTCTATGGCATCGGCTCGCAACGTTTCGCGATGTTGACCGGCGTAGCGAATTCCGAAGCCGAAGACTTGTTGAAGAAATATTTCAATACCTACCGGCAACTTGATGCTTGGTTGCGCGATGCCTCGAACCGCGCCGTGCGCGACGCCAGCATCCGCACGATGTCTGGCCGGTTGATCAAATTCCGTTTCGACCGCCACGACCGGCAGGCCGTTTCCGGCGTTCAGCGCGGGGGCAAGAATGCGCCGGTACAAGGAACTTCCGCCGATATCCTAAAACGGGCGATGCGGATCTTGCACGATCGATTGCGCGGAACATCGGGGATGATCGTCAATGTGGTACACGACGAGATCGTGGTCGAGGTCGATGCCGGCGATGCCGAAGCGATGGCCGAGATCATGCGCACCGCCATGGCCGAAGCGGGACAGGAATTCGTTAACCGGGTTCCGGTCAATGTGGACGTAGAAATTGCCGACGAATGGGTAAAGTAATCGATCAGAGCAGAACGATCGAATCGTCCAAGTCGCGGCGCGCCGGCGATTCGAAGCGATCTTCGTACGAGATTTGCCGGGGGCAAACTTCGCAGTACGACCCATCAAGTTGGAAACGTGTCGCACAGTCTTCGCAGCCCAGATCGTTGCCCAGGTCGCGCAGGACCTCAAGCACCGGCAATAAGCGCCGGCCGCGTTGGGTCAATGCATATTCTACGTGCGGGGGATTGCCGCCGAAATCACGACGTTCGAGGAATTCGTCCTCTTCCATGTCGCGCAGGCGTTGGACCAAGGTGCGGCTGCTGATGGGATGCAAGCCGTTTAGGATCTCAGTGGTGCGCCGCGGGCCGCGCGCCAAGGCGCGCACGATCAAAAGCGTCCATTTATCGCCGATCATTTGCAGCGCGCCCGTTATGGGGCAGCCGGTTCCATTGCGTCGCCGCACAGGGATTGTCCTCGTTTGCCGGTCGCGAATTAGGATTGGGTCGACCGGCACCACAGATTAGCATAACGCCGCCCGGGTTGCTGTCAACAATATTTGGCCTTAACCTTGGACCGGCGAACCTGGGTTCCACCTGGCATCATCAAACGCACGAGAAACTTTATGAAGCGAATTTATCCTGGTCTCATGTTGGCCCTGTTGTTTTGCGGATCGGCGACGGCGTCCATTACCCGGGGGCAACAACCCACCGCGGGCCAAACCTTTGTCCTCGCCAAGATCGGTTTTGTCGGCCTGAAACAGATGAAGCTGGAAGACGCGATTGCTGCCAGCGGGCTATCCACCGGTCAAGCCGTGGACGAAGCGGCTTTGGACCAGGCCGCGGGCGCGTTGATCAATTCGGGTCTGTTCACTAAGCTAACCTACAGATTACAGGGAAAAAGCGACGCCGCGACCGTGACTTTTACCGTTGAGGAAGCCAAGGTCCGGTTGCCCGTCGTGTTCGATAACTTCATCTGGTTTACCGACGACGAATTGTTCGCGGCCGTGCGTAAGGAAGTTCCGGTTTATGACGGTACCGCGCCGGAAAGCGGCGAAATGGTCGAAGGGATCAAGCGGGCGCTGATGAATCTGCTGCGCACGAAAAAGATCGGCGGGACGGTCGAATTTGCGCCGGCGGCCGGTGCGGATATGCGGATCAGCAGCCTGCGCTATGTCTTCAAGGGGGACGAGTTGAATGTCTGCTCGGTAGCGTTTCCGGGCGCAGCCGAGATCCCAGAGTCGGTACTGCAGCGCAGTGTGCGGACGTTGTTGGGTAAAGAATATTCGCGCGCGTACACCTTGGAAGTGGCGCGCGAGATGTTGGGGCCGCTCTATCGCAAGCGCGGAATGCTGAAGGTCAGTTTTGCGTCACCCCAAGCCCGCCCGGGTGTGGATGATTGCGATAAGGCCGTGGCGGTCACCGTGCCGGTCGAAGAGGGATTTACCTATCACTGGGCCAATGTCGAATGGTCGGGCAACAGTGCCGTTGAATCGCCCGACCTGCTGCGCACGTTGGACATTAAGGCGGGCGACGTTGCCGATGGCTTGAGGTTCGATGCCGGGTTGGAAGCCATCCGCAAATACTACGGCCAAAAGGGTTACATCATGTCGCGCCTGAAGCCCGAGCCGGATTTCGACGACGAAAAGAAATTGGCTGGCTTTCGCATCACGGTCACCGAAGGGCCACAATTCTTGATGGGCAATCTAAATCTGTCCGGGCTGCCGACCGATGACTTGGCGAAAGTGAAAGCAAAGTGGACGCTGCAACCCGGCGATGTTTACGACAGCACTTATCTCGCCAAATTTATAAAAGCGATCGTCGTGCCCCACGATGCCGTCATGAATGATCCGACCCAGAAGCCGGTGCTGCGTCAGGTAAAAGGCTCAACGGAACGACCGAATTTGGAAAAGCGCACGGTCGAAGTGACGATCACGTTTGGACAGCCGTAAGCTTGACGGGAAATTCGGGTTAACTTACGCGAGGCGAACGCGTCGGGAACGCCACCAAAGAAAGAGGTAGCCCAGGACCGAAAAGAACAAAATACAACCTACGATATCAGCGAGGATAGCTCGGCCATGCAATAGGGCGAAAACCTTCTCATGATCCGGAGGAAAGAAAAAAACGAGGAGCCGTCCGCCCCATTCAAGGGGAAAATCAAGCGCCTGAAACCACCAGGCATTGGCATCGCGCGAGAAGTTTAACTGCCTGGCGATCCCCATGCTCAATATCACGAACAAAACGTAGAGGAGCGAAAGTGGGATTCCCAAACAAAATGAGAGCAAGATACGCTTCATTTAAATCGTTTTACGTGAGTCGAGTTTGCGTTCATCCATTTGACTTCGCCGATGTATCGTCGGGTGGGCAATCCCAGAGCATTCCAAACTCGAAAGCTAATAGTGAAATCTGCAAGCGAGAATCCTGATCTTTTCATCGGTGATCTGGTAAACGAGGCGATGTTCCTGATCGATCCTCCGCGACCAACAACCCTTCAACTCGTGTCGCAACGGTTCGGGCTTTCCAATGCCTTTGAACGGATCCCGTTGTACGTCTTTGATCAGTGCAATGATACGCATCGCCTTGGTTCGATCCTGCTCGATCCACCAGGCCAGGTCTTCAAACGCGGAACTGTCAAATTCCAAGCTTTTCACATGCATCCTCAAGCGAAACGCCGTCCGTTCGCTCTTTCGCCTCGATCAATCGACGGCGCATGTTTTCGCTTTTTATCAAGTAAGCGGTCTCTTTTTCAGCTTCAATTTCCCGCCACAGATCTATTGGTACGATCACGCTGACTGGCTTCCCGCTCTCGTCCGAAACGTATTGAATTTCCATGTTGCTAAGCCTCTCGATCCTATGATGAGTCTAGCAGTATTCCAATTTGTGCTCAAAGGATCTCAACGAGCTATGTTGTTCGGTTAATGCTTTTACCGGATCGGACCAGGTAATTCTAACTACGAGATCGCAGATCTGGTATTCGCCTGCAGCAAACCACAGGTGGATCATGGATGAATACTTCCGGGAACATAATCCGGAACGCATAACGGCTCGACCGTTAACAAAGTCCGGGGAAAGTCGTGTTCGTACGCGCTGGTTATTATGTACTTACCGAAACTGCGATAGCGGCCTTTTTGAAAGCTATAGGTGTAAATGCCACTGTACGAAGCGCCTTCATGTGTAGCGATGGACAAACGTGACCAGCGTCCGATGCGCTTGTGTACAAAGACCGATTCGCCGCTAAATTCTCCCAGTAGCCGTTTTGGGTTTGTCCCCAAAATCGCCCAGAAACAATTTCCAGTACCTCCACAATAGAGCGGTACGAAATACTCGTTAATGCCATCGCCATTCAGGTCGAAGACGTAAGCACGGTCGCCATAGGTGGACTGTGGCGGCCAATCGCGTGGCAGCAGGGGACGTACGATCCGGTCAAGTTTGGCTTTCGGATACTGTTCCAGTTTGGTGCATTCCCATTCGAATCGCACGACCGGAAGTTCCTTGATTCTTATGTAGGCGCGGTTCTGTGCCCTGGCGGCTGGGCCGCAGACAAAGATGCATCCCGCGATACCCAGCCGCATCAAGGTATTCCAGCTCATACGTGCGTCCCCTGCTACGTCCTGCTTTTTACGGTCACCGGCCCAGTGTACGACGGATCCGGGCCAGATGGTGCCAGCTGTGGCGCAAGGCGTGGTCCTCGATCACGAATTGGGCGGTTACCGGCGCGCCAAAACTAAGTGCAAAGGGCGCCGCGCTGTCCAACTCCGCATTGGTGAGCGATCGCACAGCGTCGGCCGCTTCACGGCTGTTCCGGCGCAAGAGTTCGATCGTCTCGGACCTCGTTGCTCCGGCATTGTCGTCGGCGTGCCCTGCATTCATATTGGCAATAAATTCCCAGGTGATGTCCGTGACCGCATTCCCGCCCGCGATCGCCTGCGCAATTTGGACCTCGGCCGGATAAACGCTGGCGACATGATGCACAATGATGCCGATCGGCCGGCGATCGGATTCCGAAATTGGGGTAGCCCATTCCGCGTCGGTCAATCCTTCAGCAAATTCCGCTAACCCGCTGGCACCTTCCAAAATTCGGTCCGCCAACACGGCCGCGCGGCGGCTGGTCAAGGTATCGGTTTCGGCAGCGGCGGCCGCTGCTATTTTCGTTTCACTCGCACTCATTTTCTGCTTACCTCTCAGTCAAAATTCGGATGATTCCGTGAACAGGTGATTGTACGAAAAGTTGGCTCTTGAATATTTGATGATTCGTCCCGTATTCTTGGCTCAAACACCCGATCAGTTAGGATCTCCCATGGATGTGCTTTCCCAAGTCTTAAGTGCGGTGCGGCTCGACGGTGCGTTGTTCTTCAATGCCGAATTCTCCGCGCCGTGGTGTATTAGGTCGTCGAGCTCGGCCGAACACGCGCCCTTACTTTCTCCGGGCGCGGGACGTTTGATCATGTACCACTTCTTGACCGAAGGGCGGGCCTATGCACAATTGCCGGGCGGTACGCGCGAGGAACTACGCGCCGGCGACATCGTGGTCTTCCCTCAGGGCGACGCCAACTTGTTGGGAAATGGATCGCCGGTAAACCCCGTCGATTCGGTCCGCACCTTTGGCAATGCCGTTACTCCCGAATTCAAGGTCGTGCGTCACGGCGGCGGCGGCGAGATCACCCGCTTCGTTTGCGGATACTTGGCATGCGATTCGAAGTTGGGCGAGATCTTCCTCGCCGGGTTGCCGCCCATGTTTAAGGTCCAGGTCCCCGATGAACCATCCGGACAGTGGTTGGGCAATTCGATCCGGTATTCGGTCGATGAGGTCAGCCGTTCCGACGCAGGTAGCCGTTTGGTGTTGGCCAAATTGTCCGAACTGCTATTTGTCGAAACCCTTCGCCGCTATCTCAACACATTGACGCCGGACCAGACCGGTTGGCTCGCCGGAGTGCGCGATCCCGTGGTCGGGCAGGCCCTAGCTTTACTGCATGAATCACCCGAGCATCCTTGGACCATTGCGGAACTTTCCCGGCAGGTGGGTTTGTCACGCACCCGATTGGCGGAAAGGTTTCGCCATTTTCTGGCTGAACCACCAATGACCTACTTAACGAAATGGCGAATGAGACTAGGAGCGGATCGGTTGGTTTCTAGTGACGATAGTATGGCCGCGGTTGCCGCTGCCGTAGGTTACGGCTCCGAAGCGGCCTTTAACCGCGCGTTCAAGCGCGAGTACGACCTTCCCCCCGCGCAGTTTCGAAGGCAGCATTCGGCAAAAGCTGATAATAATCTTCAATAGGCGGCGAAGGCGGATGGTTCGTTTAGGACCTCGGCAACGGTGATGTCGCGGCCATGCCGCGGCTTTGGGGTCGGTACACTTCTCTACGGGAAACCGCACTTAAGCAGGCTCCAACGTGAGGGGCACAAACTCGGTGGTGCTTAACGATCTAGTGGCAAAGAGAAAACAAGCCGGGATGTCTTCCGGTTTTAGGCCTTGATACTCATCCAGCACATCTTGGAGCGATGCGCCATGCGCTAACAAATTGAGCACGAACTCCACCGTTAACCGAGTTTTCCGAATAACGGGCGTACCCGCCATTACTCTCGGATCCAGCGCCTCTGGGAACGATTTGGATCACAAATCACTTATGCCCGCGCGTTGATGTTGTACGTCTTCACCTTCGAATTCAGCGCGGTCGCGTTCACGCCCAACCGGCGAGTAGCGCGGAATTGGTGCCCGTAAGGTCGGTCTAGGTTGTCAGACGATCATGTACCTTTTATGTCCCGTGTCGCCGGATTGTCAATCTTGGATGCCCGGATCAGAAATCGGAGGGCTTCATTGACCGAATCTGCATCGGGAAAAACTTCCGCTACGTCTGACTCAAGCTGAACCATTCCCGCAAAACTCTTTCGGTCACGACCCATTTTCCGCACCCGTAAAGAACGAAGATCATACTCCGGGCGAAGTTCGTCGCTTAATTTCGTTTCATCCTTCTTCATAGCTTTCACGTTCGCCCCTAGTGATCTCACGGGCGCTTATCAACCTAACCTTATTATCGCGCTCCGCGAAGGAAACAATCAATAGCCGCGCCTGGTTCGACTCGCCAATAATAATGTAGCGATGTTCATCAAAGGAGTGATCGGGGTCATAAAAATCAACATAAAGAGGATCGGCGAAAACGGTGGCCGCTTCAATAAAGGAAATGCCATGCTTCAAGAGATTCGCCGCTGCCTTTTCTTCGTCCCAGCTGAAAACCATACGTTAAGCCCGCGGGTTGATGTTGTACGTCTTGACCTTGGAATTCAAGGTGGTCGCGTTCATGCCTAGCAGGCGCGCGGCGCGCGATTGGTGGCCGCCGGTTTGTTCCAGGGCGCGGCGGATCAGGTCGATCTCAAAGCGGCGTACCTCGTCATAGAAATTTATCCCGCGGCCGATGTCCGGGACCGAGCCGCTGCTGGCGTCGCCGCGCATTGATTCACGCACGGTCTGGGGGTCGCTGATCTCGGTGCGCAGGCATTCGCGCGTGACTTCGTCGCCGGGCGCGATCACGACGGCGCGTTCGATCGCGTTTTCCAGTTCGCGTACATTGCCGGGCCAGGCATAGCCTTCCATCAACGACAACACTTCGGGCGCGATGGTTTCCGAAACCGTGCGCGCGTTCTCTTCGTTGTACTTGCGGATAAAGTGCTGGGCCAGCGGCAAGATGTCTTCGCGCCGGTCGCGCAACGGTGGCAGTTCGATCGGCACGACTGACAGGCGATAATAGAGGTCTTCGCGGAACGCGCCCTGGCGCACGGCTTCCTTCAGATCGATGTTGGTCGCCGCGATGATGCGAACGTCCACGCGACGTGGAGAGGTGTCGCCTAGTGGAGTGAACTCGCGTTCTTGGATCACGCGCAGTAAACGTACCTGGGTTTCGGGCGGGATATCGCCGATCTCGTCCAAGAAGATCGACCCGCCATCCGCCACCTCGAACAAACCCTTTTTCGCGGCGACCGCGCCGGTGAACGCGCCTCGGGTGTGACCAAACAGTTCCGACTCCAACAACTCCGTCGGGATGTTCGACGAATTCACCGTAACGAAGGCGCGCTGCGCCCGCGGGCTCGATTCATGGATCGCCTTGGCGATCAATTCCTTACCCGTGCCGCTTTCACCGGTGATCAATACGGTCGAGCGCGCGGGCGCGACCTGGTCTACCAAGCGAAACACCTCGTGCATGATCTCGGACCGGCCGATGATCGCGCCGCGGTCCACGCTGCGGCTCATCGCGCGGCGCAAATTCTGGCGCTCCTCTTCTTTACTGCGTTTCTTTATGCCGGCCGCGACGACGGCCAAGATCTGTTCGTTCTGAAAAGGTTTACGAATGCACTGGAACGCGCCCTTTTCCCAGGCAGCCACCGCGGTCTCGAACGTGGCATACGCGGTGATCATGATGACCGCTGCCTCGCCATCCATCTTCATTAATTCTTCCAGTGCCGTCAGCCCGCCCATGCCTGGCATGGATACATCCAGCAAGACGGAATCGTACGCGCGCCGGCCGTAGGCCTCGATCGCCTCTTCGCCCGTGCGGGCTAGGTCTACGCGATACCCTTCGGCCGAAAGGACCGTTTCCAGTACATCACGCATTATCTCCTCGTCATCAACCACGAGGACTGAACCTTTTTTAGCCATTACAAAACGTGCTTTCCCGCAAAATTATGCCAAAGTTAAACTATCAGTATAACGGTTAGGCGGGGATCTGTACCAACAGGCCGGTAATTGGGTTGCCCATTTTCACCAGCAGCCAGGTTGGGGAAGACCACTCGAGTGAAATGTACGACATGCTTCAGCTTGTCGACGTCACGGTGTTTTCAACGCTTGTCGAGATCAAACCCCGCGCACTCGACCTCGTCCGAAAGCTCCATCGGAGCGAAATATTTATAGTATGAAACAACTCACAAGAGAGTTAAGCTCCGACAGGAGCGAAATGTTAGGGGTGTATCCTTCGCTCCTTTCGGAGCTAGAAGAAATCATCATTGGCAATCGACACTACAAATATTACGCTCCTAAGGAGCTGAAGGCATTTGGCCGCGTTGCGAGATTCCCAAAATCGGAGTGGCACGCGTCATATGCAGTTTCGCGCCGGAGTAGAACTCCCCATCATCGACAAACTGAAGTTTGTCGTACATTTAACCTGCCCATTTCAATCAACTAGTCCGTTAGGAGACATGCGACTATCAAACTAGCCCAGGTTCGACTTGCGCTGTGCCTGGGTCGCGATCAAGGCCTGGCTGCGCGCCAAGGCCTTTAAGGTGTTGTGTATCAACTTCATCTCCGCGGCCATTTCGCGCATGGCCTCGGCCATGATCGCGGCGCTGGCGGCGAATTCGGTCGTCGGATCGGGTGCTTCTTTTTTCGTCATCGAGTGCGAATCCTTCCGTTATTAGATGCGGTTCGGCTGAAATCGTAACGTTAAGCGTGCCGGACGGCAATCGTCACGAGTGGCCCAAGGGCGTCCGTACGCGATAGTATGAGAGGTGGCAAACGGAATTAACTTTGAATAAGCAAATCATGCCCCTTTCTGATATCGAACTTTCGCGGCGTTTAGAGCGTGCCGAGGGCACGGCGAACGCCGGATACGTCGAAGCCCGCGCTAAATTATTCCCCGAGTTCGGCGCCTGCTGGCAAGACTTTGGCGGAACCTACGCCATGTTCGACGGCCCCGTCTCGCCCGCGACCCAGACGTTTGGTCTGGGATTGTTTGGTGACGCAACTCATGAACAGTTGGAAGCGATCGAGGGCTTTTTCACTGAGCGAGGCGCGCCGATATTCCACGAGGTCAGCCCGATGGCGGACCCTGGCATATTGACGCTATTGCACGAACGCGGTTATCGGCCGGTCGAATTGACCAGTGTGTTGGTCCAGCCGTTGCCGGCCGAAACAAAACCGGTAGCCGATAACATATCGTGCCGGATCGCCCGTCTCGAGGAAGCTGACGCGTGGTCCGATGTTTCCGCGGCCGGTTGGTTCGAGTTGGTGGAATTCGCTACCATGATACGTGACATCGCGTTCGTCAACTTTCATAAGCCAGACCAATTGTGCGTCGTCGCGGAGATCGATGGTGCGATGGCTGCAACTGGGGCCCTTTCGATCGAGGGCGGCGTGGCGCACTTGGCTGGCGCCAGTACGGTTCCCGAGTATCGCAAGTTAGGCGCGCAATCGGCGTTATTGGATTATCGTTTACGACTGGCGGCGGAACGCGGATGCGATCTGGCACTGATGGGAGCATTGCCGGGCAGTGCCTCGCAACGAAACGCCGAACGGAATGGGTTTCGCATTGTCTATACGCGGATCAAATGGGGAAAGTGATCTGACGGGCCCTCGAAATGGGATCACGTTGATCTACTAGGTAATGAGCGCACGGTACGGATCGCGTGCACCATGGTCCACACATTGAATTACCCCTCCCGACTCGGATAAGATAACCGTCCGACGCTGATTCACTGGCATCAGAGAGAATTGTATTTCGCCCATCCGGTCGAACATCATTTACCGGATCATATTCCAATCGAATCGATCCTATCGCCGATAGTACTAAAGTCATGAAGAAGATTCCCCTAGCCACCTTTGTCGTTGCGCTTTCCCTAACGTTGTTCTTGGTGGGTCGAACCCGGATCGAGCCGACCGCGTCCGCGCAGAATGGCCG
>JBDSEC010000048.1:0-8565 GCA_039920205.1 Pyrinomonadaceae bacterium | reverse complement strand
CGCCCCATTCCTTAACTCTCGACGCAGCCGACCAAGCAACTCATTCTCGCTATTGGCATACTGCTTATGTTACAACAACTTACGCCTTATTTGTTAATCCTTAACTTAATGCCATTGACCCCCACCCCCCTAACCCCTCTCCCAAAAAACAGGGGGAGAGGGGAGCCGGAAACAAACCGCGCCACTTGCCCTTTTAATTACACCCCTCCAAAACCCATCACGGCTCGCCCAGATTTACCCGCCCTATTGTTTATGATTATAATGTCCTTTGCTCTAGCTACGGCTGATCGTGCCCGACACGGTTCCGCACTGTTTTGCGCGGCACCCGACGGGCGAAAAGAGGAATAATGGCGGAAACTTTTGATGTAACAATTATCGGCGGCGGACCCGGCGGATACGTCGCGGCCATCCGCGGCGCTCAACTGGGATTAAAGGTCGCGTTGGTCGAAAAGGACAAGCGGCTAGGCGGGACGTGCGGACTGCGCGGATGTATCCCGACCAAGCAATTATTGATGTCGGCGCATTATTACGAAAAAGCGCAGAAGGAATTCGGCAGCTTTGGGATCAATTTTGAGGGATTGAGCTTTGATTGGAGCGCGGTCCAAAAACGCAAAGACAAGATCGTCACGAAGAATTCGGCGGGCGTCTCGTATTTGATGAAGAAGAACAAAGTGACGGTGTTCAACGGCTACGGCAAGCTGGCCCTGCCCGGCGCTGTTCAGGTTTCTTACGAAGACGGCAAAACCGAGACCATCGCCAGTAAGAACATCATCATCGCGACGGGTTCAGTCGTGCGCCCCATCCCGGGTTTCGAGACGGACGGTGTGCGCGTGGTCAACAGCGATCACATCTTGGAACTGACGGAAGTGCCAAAGTCGCTGATCGTGATGGGCGCCGGCGCGGTGGGCGTTGAGTTCGCGTCCGTTTACTCGCGCTTTGGTTCGGAGGTCACGTTGGTCGAGTTGATGCCCCGATTGTTGCCGATCGAAGACGAAGAGGTTTCCAAGGAGTTGGAGAAGTCGTTCCGCAAACGCGGCATCAAGGCGCAAGTCGGTACCAAGCTCGACCTGATGAAGAAGACGAACAATTCCGTCGTCGTTTCTGGTAAGGATGCCAAAGGCGAGTCCGTGCAGATCGAAGCTGAGATGCTTTTGGTTGCCGTTGGCCGCATGCCCTTTTTAGACAAGCTGGGTTTGGAAGGCACCAAGGTAAAGGTCGAACGCGGCAACGTCCAAGTGGATGAATATTGCCGCACCGGCGAGCCGAACGTATTCGCCATCGGTGATGTCATTCCGACACCGTGGTTGGCCCACTTGGCTTCGAAAGAAGGCATCTTGGTCGTGGAACAGATCGCCGGCCAACATGCCGAACCGATCAATATGCGGCTGGTCCCGAACTGCACCTATTGCGATCCGGAAGTCGCTTCGATCGGCTTGACCGAAGCCAAAGCGAAGGAAGCCGGATACGATGTTCGCGTAGGCAAGTTCCCCTTCTCGGCCTCGGGAAAGGCCCGCATTTTGGGCGAGGAAGAGGGCTTTGTTAAGGTCGTCAGCGAGGCCAAGTACGACGAGATCCTCGGCGTACACATCATTGGCGCGCACGCGACCGAACTGATCGCCGAATGCGGCGTCGCCATGCAATTGGAATCGACCGCGGAAGAGTTGGGCCGGACTATCCATGCCCACCCGACCGTTTCCGAATCCGTGATGGAAGCCGCCGAAGGCGTCCACAACTTAACCATACACATCTAAAGAAAGTGATCAGAGGTTAGAGGCTAGTTCAGGAACACGAATTCTTGCTAACCACTAGCCTCTAACCTCTGTTTTTCTATGTCACAAGCAATCGAAGAATCCACTCCGCTTTCCTGCACCGCCGAAACCACGCTTACGCCCGAGCAGATGCTCGAGATGTACCGGCTGTTAAAGCTTACGCGGCTGGTGGAAGAGCGCCTGGTCAACCTGTATCGCCAAACCAAAGTGGTCGGCGGCGTGTTCCGTTCCTTGGGCCAAGAAGCCACCGCGGTGGGAACGGCGTTCGCGCTGCAACCCGGTGATTTTCTTTCGCCCTTGATCCGTGACCTGGGCGCCGTGTTGGTCAAAGGCATTACGCCGCGCGCCATCTTTGCGCAGTACATGGCCAAGGCCGGCGGTCCCTCGGGCGGCCGCGATCTGAACATCCACTTTGGCGATATGGAGAAAGGTTTCATCGGACCGATCTCGCATCTGGGCGATATGATCCCGGTCATGACCGGCATCGCTTTGGCGGGCCGGATGCAAAAGAAGGATCTGGTCGCGATGGCCTATATCGGCGACGGCGGGATGAGCACCGGCGCGTTCCACGAAGGATTAAACTTTGCCGCGGTACAAAAGCTGCCGCTGATCGTGATCTGCGAATATAACCACTACGCCTATTCAACGCCGACTTCGGTCCAGACGTTGTGCAAGGATCTGGCCGAAAAAGCGGCGGGCTATGGGATTCCCGGGATCATCGTGGACGGCAACGACATCGTGGCCTGCTACGAAAAAACTAAAAAGGCCGCGGCCTATGCGCGCGGCGGGGGCGGCGCGGTTTTGATCGAAGCCAAAACCTATCGGCGGCGTGGTCACGCGGAACACGACGATCAGCGTTATGTTCCTGAAGGCGAGATCGAGTGGTGGGAGCGCAATAACGACCCGGTCGATCGTTACGAACGATTCTTGGCGGAGCAGAAATTTGCCACCCGCGAACAGATGGACGAGATCACCGCCGGCGTTTTGAAATTTATTGATGACGAAGTTGAGTGGGCTGAGGCTTCTCCGTTACCTGAGGGCGAAAAAGCGGCCTACGGAGTATTCGATAACAACATTGTGCCGCCCGCGCATCGCCATAAAATACTGGAGCGTTAACTGAAAAGCCCGATCTATTGGAAAGCACCCAAAACGCAGTCGGTTGAGCCGCAGTCTGAACCGGTCAGCGACGACGTAAAATGGGATCGCACCAGCATTATCCTGACGATCGGATATCTGATCTTGCTGGTCGGGTCAGTGTTCTTTCTGACCTTTTGGGTTTGGAAAGTACTACTATTCGTGCCGCTGTACGTCGGCGGGGAATGGCTCGCAGGAAAGATATTTCATGCCAACTCGCGCTGGAGCGTGGAGAATTCTGGGTTTTCTATATTACGGATCTTGTTCGGCGTGTCGGCGGTATTGTTTGCCGCTAGCGTAGTCATTATTTTGATATTTTTCTTTAGGGGATCTTAGTATTGAGCAAGTAACCGCCTGCCTTCCATGGTGCGGCTGCTTACTGCTCACTGCTCACTTATTTTATGTCTGCGACTGTTAAGAAAGAACACAAATCGAATCGGCCTGCGCGGGGCGGCCAGGCGACGCTCGTCGAAGCCATCCGCCAGGGCATTTGGGAAGAGATGGAACGCGACCCGGCGGTCTTTTGCATCGGCGAAGACGTCGGCCCCTACGGCGGTGCGTTCAAGGTCACCGAAGGTCTCATCGACGAATTCGGTAAGGATCGAGTGGTCGATACGCCGATCAGCGAAGCCGCCATCGTCGGCGCCGCCTGTGGCGCAGCCTTGATGGGCCTGAAGCCGGTCGCCGAATTCCAGTTCATCGACTTTATCAGCGCTGGTTTCGATATGCTGACCAACTACGCGGCCAAGTCGCGTTATCGTTGGGGCGGTGGGATCCAAGCGGTGTTTCGCGGCCCGTGTGGAGGCGGGGTCCGTTCCGGGCCTTTCCATTCGCTGAATGCTGAGTCGTTCTTTTTGAATACGGCAGGATTGAAGATCGTCGAACCGTCGACGGCCTATGACGCCAAAGGATTGATCAAAGCGGCGATCCGCGATCCGGACCCGGTGCTTTATTTCGAGCATAAGAAGTTGTATCGGTTACCGCGCTTGCGCGAGGAACTACCCGAAGACGATTACATCGTTCCGATCGGAAAAGCCAAGGTCGTGCGCGAAGGCAAGACGCTTACGATCATCACTTTTGGCGCGCAAGTACTGAACGCGTTGGATGCGGCGGAACAGTTGGATAAAGAAGGCGTCTCGGCCGAGGTGATCGATCTCCGCACGCTGGCGCCGTTGGACCGCCCGGCCATCTTGGATAGTGTAAAAAAGACCAATCGCGTTATGGTCTTGCACGAATCGTCGCGCACCGGCGGGATCGGGGGCGAGATCGCCGCCATCATCGCCGAGGAAGCGTTCGAGTGGTTGGACGCGCCGGTCATTCGCTTGGCGTCGATCGACACGCCGGTTCCCTATTCGCCGCCGCTGGAGGACTATTTCCTGCCGCAAGTATCGGATGTGGTGGATGCGGCGCGGAAATTGGCAGCGTACTGATGAGTTCCCTCGGGGCCTTGCAAGCCGAATATAAAGAGAATACCCAAACTATGGTTACGACCGGCCTGATCGGCATTGGTTGCATCGCGTTCGGGTTGGTAATGCTCTACTATTTTTGGTTCGGGATGACGCGCGAGAGTTGGTTCAACCAGATCTTGTTTGTGATCGGCGGCCTTTGCGCCTTGGTTGGCGGTATCAGTTGCGTGATCACCTATTTTCAAAATCGCGGTGGGCGCGTCGCGATTCACGAGAATGGCGTCCTGATCGAACGGAAGGGTAAAACGCTGGCTGCGACTTGGGACGAGATCGCGTCGGTTACCGAGAGCGTCGAGAAGATGCATATGAACGGTCAATACGTCTATGACCGTTACTTGTACACGATCGAAAAGACCAATGGCGAAACGATGGCCGTCAACAACTTGGTTTCTGACGTAAAGCGCTTTGGCGAAACTGTCAAACGGAACACCTTTGCGCGGCTCTATCCACAGGCCGTGGCGAAATTGGACGCGGGCGGTAACGTCTCATTTGGACCGCTTAACTTAAGCGCGGATGGATTAGAGGCGCCGGGCGCCAAGTTCACTTGGTCCGAACTTAGCGCGGTGGAGATTGAAGGTGGGCAGATCGAGGTGAAGGACCGCGACGGCCGTTCGGCATTTCGCGGAAACTGGGCCGCAACGCCCAACGCGCACTTGTTCGTTGGTTTGGTGCAAAATTATTTGCCGGTGCAATGACCGGCCCCACCCGCGGATCGGCGCAATTTGCCGCTGGCCGTGGATAACCGTTAAAGTATTCGCAGTATTAAATCTAAGGCCGGAGTCGTTATGAGTGTAGAAGTTGTCATGCCGCAAATGGGCGAATCCATTGCGGAGGGAACCATCACCCGATGGTTGAAAAAGGTCGGCGATCATGTGGACCGCGACGAGCCGTTATTCGAGATCTCGACCGACAAAGTAGATGCCGAGATCCCTTCGCCGGCCGCGGGCATATTGACCGAGATAAAATATCCCGAAGGCACCACGGTCGAAGTAAATATCGTCGTGGCGATGTTGGATGGCAGCGATGGCGCCGCGGCTCCCGCCGCAGCACCGGCCCAACCAGCCGCCGAGGCTGAATCTCAGAAGGCAATGGCGTCGGATGTACCGCAACCAGTTCCGGCACCAGTCGCACCGGCACCAACAGCTCCGACGCCGACCGCGGCTCCGGCAACGGTGGCAACAGCACCGATACCGTCCGCGAATGGCGATCAAAGCGTCGAGGAATTGCGCCGGACGCGTTCCAGCCCGTTGGTCCGCAACATCGCCCGCGAACACAACGTGAACCTATCGCAGGTACCCGGCACGGGCATGAGCGGCCGCGTGACCAAGACCGACATCCTGGGCTTTATCGAATCGGGCGCGGCCCTATCGCCCGCCCAGGCGCACGTTCCGATCGGTGCTTCGGCACCCGCAATGGCTTCATTGCCGGCACCCAAACCCGGCATCGGCGATCGGGTCGAGCCGATGACCGCAATTCGCAAGAAGATCGCCGACCACATGATCATGTCGCGGCGGACCTCGGCGCATGTCAGTACGGTTTACGAGATCGATATGACCAATGTGGTCAAATTGCGTGACCGCAACAAAGCGCAGTTCCTGGCCAGCAACGGCACCAAGTTGACCTACATGCCGTTTATTTTTCAAGCGGTAAATGCGGCGATCCGTAAATTCCCGATCTTTAACGCTCAGGTCAGCGGCGACCAGATCATTTACAAGCAAGACATCAATCTAGGTATGGCCGTGTCGCTGGATTGGGGCTTGATCGTACCCGTGATCAAACGGGCCGACGACCTGTCGCTGGCCGGTTTGGCCAAGGCGGCGAACGACCTGGCCGACCGCGCCCGGAACAAGCAACTGAAGCCGGACGACGTGGCCGGCGGTACGTTTACCATTACCAATCCCGGCGTGTACGGCGGATTGTTCGGCACCCCGATCATCAACCAACCGCAAGTAGCGATCTTGGGGGTGGGCGCGATCGTCAAACGGCCCA
Source organism: Pyrinomonadaceae bacterium (assembly GCA_039920205.1). Taxonomy (GTDB): domain Bacteria; phylum Acidobacteriota; class Blastocatellia; order Pyrinomonadales; family Pyrinomonadaceae; genus JBDSEC01. Next base: position 2,207 of record JBDSEC010000048.1, on the reverse strand, counting down.
TGGTCAAGACGTCGGACGACGGAGACGATTACACCGCGGTGCGGTCGATGGCCTATTTCGCGTTGACGTTCGACCATCGCATCATCGATGGCTCAGACGCCGAGAAGTTCCTCGGTTATCTGCGCGATATCCTCGAAGCTGGCCAATTCACGGTCTAGACCGGGTGCAATTGAACGCGAGAGTTAGTCGCAGCGCCGGGAATTGTCTTTGCGCTGAAGGCGCGGAAAGAAAATAGCCAGAGGCAGGGCCCTGCGCAGCCTCTGGTGAAACCGAAATAACGGTCGCGCCCTGAAGGGGCGCAACGTCGATCTGGCGCGCCTTCAGCGCGCCGGGGCAAATTGCACCTGACCAGACGTTTCACATTTGGCTATTTTCTAGCGGCGTCTTTGACGACGAGAAGTGCGCGCGTGGTGCCAATCACCTTCGATCTGCTCATGCTTAATATTACGCTAACCTTTAATTGCACATGGTTGCATCCGACAAGAACAATACAAATTGGATCCTTACGGGTCGAGAATAAGTTTAAGTTTGGTGTTGGGATCGATCGATTCTAACACCAAGCTCTTTTTTTGCGTTTCGCTTGTTTTTGCAGCCAATTGTTGCGATCCCGTGGCAATCCCGTTCCGAATAGATTAAGAACCGCGTTTCGACCATTCTGGCTCTTGACGCATTGGCGAATCAGCCTTACAAGATTGAACCTGACATTACGGGCGCGGGTTTGGTAAACTTGTGGATGACTCCACTGGCATAAAAGCTCGCGCGAATTATTTGTGAGTATTGACAACGCTGAGGGCGTTAACAACGTCTTAGTCCAGTTAATTAACCGCGACGCCAATTTTCATATTGGGGATGGTCGCCACAACCCTGCGAGGTCTGACAGAGCCCCCCGCCTTTGCCCGACCCTCGCACTTGGAGTGCAAAATATGAGCAGTAGTCAACCTAAGAGTTTTTCGATCGCCGCGCTAGCGCTTACTTTATTGCTGGCCGGCGCTTCATTTGCCGGTGCGCAAACTAGCGGCCAAACGACCGCCTCGATGCGGACCGTCTCGGCCGGTCAGAGTGCCAAGATCCGCGGTGTAGTGATCACGCGTGACGCCGACACTTTTACCGTCCGCGAAGATAGCGGGACCGACGTGGTGATCCGTTTGACGGATAACACCAGCGTCAAGTCAAAAGGTGGATTCTTGCGCAGCGGGAAAAATTATGGCGTGACCAGCATTTTGCGTGGGCTCAATGTCGAGGTCGAAGGCCGCGGAAACGATGCCGGCGAAGTTGTGGCTAAAAGTGTTCGCTTTGGCGATTCCGATCTGCGCGTGGCGCGTACGATTGACACGCGGGTGAACCCGGTTGAAGAGCGCGTGGGCACGACCGAGAATCGCATCTCGGATGTTGAAGCCAATTCGCAGCGACTTTCGGGACAGATCGACGAATTGGTCGCGGTTTCGAATGCCGCGCGTGGCGGGGCTAGGGCCGCCCAAGATACCGCCGATGCAGCCGTTGCCGGCGTGAATGCGACCAACGACCGCATCTCGGCCTTGGATGATTATCAAGTGCAAGAGACGACGTCGATCCTTTTCCGTACCGGCAGTGCGGTACTTTCAGCTGACTCGAAGGCTCAATTGGACGACATCGCGGCCAAGACCGCGACGGCCAAAGGCTATGTGATCGAGATCGCGGGCTTTACCGATTCGACCGGCAGCGTCCAGCGCAACCGCGCCTTGAGCCAACGACGCGCCGATGCGGTGGTTCGTTACTTGGCCGAAGAGCATCGCGTGCCGCTGCGCCGGATCGTGACGCCGTTCGGCTATGGTGAATCGCAAGCTGTCGCGGAGAATAATTCGCGCGCCGGACGCGAGCAGAATCGCCGCGTTGAGGTCCGCATCATGGTCAGCCGTGGATTGGTTCAACCCGTAACACCGGTGGTGAATCCGAACTCCAGCGGCGCGACCTCGATGGTGCGTCCGTAACCCGAACCGATAAGATGGGTGAACGTTCATCGATTGGTGAACGTTCACCCAATTTTACTTATGAAGAATTTTTTTGTGCTGGCGTTGACGATGAGCGCGCTGGCCATTTTTTTGTTTACCGCCGGTGCCGGTGCGCAGATACCGGAGCGCACTCGTTTGGCGCCGCCCGCATCGCCTTCCCCCTCCCCCAACCAAAAGGCAGCTCAGGCCGAGCCGACTCCGCCGGAAGACGATGATGCC
>JBDSEC010000047.1:0-15810 GCA_039920205.1 Pyrinomonadaceae bacterium | reverse complement strand
CCGCTGCCCCTGGTGGTTGACCGCGATCATATTTGCCATACTAATTTGGGCCATCGCAACCGCGCCCGGAGACAATCGTGCCTTCATCTACTTCCAGTTCTAATGACCGGCTAGGGCCGGCGCCCTGGCTACGCATCTGGTTCATCACGGTGGTCGTCGCCGTGGTATTGATCGGCGGATGGGAGGGATTTTGGCGGTTGCGCGGCTTTGTGCCCAAGCGGAACGACGACGTGGGCTGGTGGGCGCAGGAACGCGCCAAAGTGTACAACGGGGGAACCCGATCGGTGGTGTTGTTGGGCAGTTCCCGGATGCAACTTGGTTTTGATACCCGGGTGTTTGCCGAAAAAACCGGTATCCGACCCATCCAACTGGCGATCGATAACGATGCGGGTGTGGATGTATTGCGCGATCTGGCGGAAGATCCCAAGTTCCACGGGACGGTGATCTGCGATCTAATGGAAAAATACTTGGTGTGGCTGGGTCAGGATAGCGATTCGAGTCAGGCCAACCAGTGGTTGCGCGAATACCACGCGAGCAATTTATTCGGTCGCTTTGAATGGCAGGCGCGCGGGCTGACGCAAACCACTTTTGCCTTTCGCTTGCCGGATCTATCGCTGCAGAATTTGGCGGCCAATTTGCGGCAGGGGAAATTGCCCGGCTCGGATCCGTCCTACGTAACCATGAACGCCGATCGATCCAAACAAGCCGATTACGCCCGCACCGATCTGGACCGGCTAAGAGCATTACACGAAGCCGATGTGCAGGATGAGTTTGTGCACCTGCCGCAATTGTCACGGACGGAATTTATCTCGCGCTCAAAACTGCTTTCCGACTGGGTCGCGGCCATCGAAGCCCGTGGCGGGCGGGTGATCTTTCTTCGCTTTCCCAGCAGCGGCGTGATCTGGCAAATAGAAAATGGGCGTTTTCCGCGGCCGGATTTTTGGGATCCGTTGATCAAAGAACGGAAGCTAGCCGCAATTCATTTTGCCGATCATGACACGCTTAAAGACTTCACCTGTCCAGACGGTACGCACCTGGATTACCGCGAAGCGGCTCCGTTTACCGCGGCCGTGACCGAGATCATGCTGCAGAGAAAGCTGCTGCCGATTGAGGCAAGCCGCTAACGCGGGTAAAGGGAACGGTACGCTTGAAGATCTTCCTGTGCAAAGGTTCGTTCGCTGGTCCGGTGAGCGGAGCCGACCAAATGATCGTCAACTACGCGCTGCATTTAAAGGCGGCGGGGCACGATCCGCACGTCATCATTACCGTACCGTTTGCGCGGGACAATCAATACTTATTGCGGCTGAGCGCGGCGGGCATTCCGGTTAAAAGTCTCGGACGGCGGCTGTACTATCGATCGCAGTTAGCGCTACGCCAAGTCGCGCTGCGCACTCCCTGGTTCGCGAAATATCGTGATTGGGAGGCAGCAGCGTTTCGCACGGCCGTCGATCTTCTGCGCAAGCAGCGGCCGGATGTATTGCACGTCATCGCCGAGGGCGGATTGTTTATTCAAGCGGCCTACGCGGCGGGCATTCCGGTGATCCATCAAGAGCCGGCGATGCCGTACTACGGCGACGCGCCTGAGGTGCAGGTTTCCTACGCCAAGCTTTCGGAAAGTTTGCCCCTGGCGTCCGAATTGGTCGCGGTCTCGCCCCGGATCGCGCAGCTTTGCCGCGAACGGCTGAATTGCCCCGAGCACGTTTCCGTGGTGCCGATCTTGGTAGACGACCTCGCGCCCGAGATATTGAAAGTAAAGGTTGCTGGTCCAGTGACGTTTGGCTTCGCCGCGCGGATCGAAGCGCTGAAAGGGCCCATGGTCTTGCTGGAAGCATTTGCAAGAATTGTCGTTGCTTTCCCGGCGGCGCGATTGATCATTGCGGGTTCCGGCGATCAAGAGGTTGAGATAAAACGCCGGGCGCAAGCCTTGAGTGTTACTGAACGCGTGGAATTCCCCGGTAACTATGTTGACGAAGCCGGAAAGCTTGCGTTCCTGGACAGCCTGGACGTTCTGGTTCATCCGTCGTTGTTCGAAGGGACGCCCTGTACGGTGATCGAAGCGATGGCATACCGGTTGCCCGTGATCGCGTCCCAGGTGGGCGGCGTTCCGGATATGGTTACGTCAAAGACCGGCATCTTAGTGCCGCCGAATGATGTCGATGCTTTGGCGACGGCGTTGTCTACTTTAGCGGGTGACGAATCCCTCCGCTTGGAATTAGGCAGGGCCGCGCGCGAGCGATACGAAGAGATCTTTTCCCCGTCGGCCGTTTTGCCAATGTTGGTCGAAAAATACCAACGAGCGATCGCGCGCGAAAATCCGAATGCTTCGTTCGACGACTTATCCGATGATGTTATCCGCCATCCCTGGGCTGATCTCAAGGCCTAGCGAACACTCACGCTGAAGGCCAGTTTTCCGCCTAACCTGTCTGGCTCGGTATTCAATTTAAATTGCCGACCAACGTAATGAAAAGCCACGATCATAACCAGGAATCGCGTAAAACTGGGGGCGCGGGCGTCCTCGCCGGCGAAGCCCGCAAGGGCTAACGCAAGGTACGTCGCCATTCAACGATCTAAGCAGGCGCTACGTTGGGTGCGACGGCGAGTGCTTAGTACGAAGTCAACAGCGTGAGTTGAGTTTTCGCGCTTTGCGCTCATCGCCGGCGTGGACGCCCGCGCTCGCAGTTTTAGCCGCCCGTTGCACAACTCGGGTGTTTTCCTACGCGTTGGCTTGTTGCCGCGTTGAACCGCGAATCTTGCGTGTCCATCCGCCTGTTTCGAAATTGCCAAACTACTCGATCCGCACCTTATCACTCGCACCACGGCCGAAGGTTTCGGGAGCATACATCTCTTCCGCTTTCGTTGGCGGGACGATGAACACGCCCAATGTTGTTGCCCGCGCAAAGTAGGTGTAAACGTGTTCGCCCTCCCATAAATTGTAAGTGAATGCCTCGACGCGGTCGTCGCGCAGGTTCTGGTGTTCGAACCAGATCCGGCGCCAGTACCAGTTGTAATCGTCGTTGCGATTATTATCATCGTGGCCATCCGGCAACTTCTCGGTCGTCGCGAGCTCCGGGTTAAGCACTTCCAAACCCGCCGGCAACGGATCGACCAACGCAACGTGATACCGCCGCGAAGGGTTGGACATCTTTAGGCGCACCCGAACGCGCGAACCGGCCTTGATGACCCAGGTGCCGTCCGCATCGCGGCGAACGTCAGAAACATTATCAACCGCTTCATAAACGCGCTCGACCTTAAAGCCGTAATCGGCCGCCGCCAAATTTAGACTCTTCGGTGCATAGCGTGTACCGATGCGGTAATAGAGTCGCCCTTCACCTTCTTTTGCAATGGTTAGATTTGTCGGGCCGTTCGTCGTGCGTTGAGCCAAGGTCGCCATCCGCAGATTCAACTGTTGCCGGTCGACCGACCGTCCTTTGAAAATCTGATCACCGGCATGATCCGGACCCAACCACACACGCGCGACGAAATCGGGCGTCGCCTTTTCATAGGTGTTGAAGTACCGATCCAGCGCGAGCAGGATAAACACATTCTCCTGCGTGTTTTTCCAACGACCCTGCTTGCGTCCTTCCAACAATCCCCGTACCAGTTTTGGGATCAGGTCGCTGTTGGGTTGATCGCCGATCAAGGCTTCCAGCAATACGCCGTCCGTGCGACGGTCGGAATAGAGGATGGTGTAGGCCCCGTCGCTATAGGAATCGGCAAAGTGAGCCGCTCCGGCGGTTTCCGTTATTCGGTTGTTGATATGGCGACGGATCGCTGTCACCGTTTCGGCAGACGCCGGATCGGCGGACAGCACCGGAAGCAGCCACCCCAACGATTCCAGCGAAAGCTTTTCTACGCCGCCGGCGTCGGCCATTAGCTGTCGTGCTTTGACCGAGTCGGTGTCTTTCATCAAGTTACGCACGTATAAGGCATAGGCCCGGATCGCGAACCGCGATTCCGGGCTGTAATCGAGGGAGATCTTTGACTCGATATTTTGCAGAAAGCCCTTCGAATCGTTCAACATCTCTTCGGGAACCGCGAAGCCCTTACTTTGCGCACGCACCAAGGCATGTGCGACGTGCACCGACACGTATGGGTTCGAGGTCTTGCCCCGGATCCAGAAATCAAATCCCCCGTCTTCGTTCTGCAACCCGCTCAATCGTTTGAGGTCACGATCGACCGAGGCCGACATGGCTTCGGGCGAGGGAAGGTCTTTAACCTTGAACGCTGTCAACACGGCTTTCAATGCCGCCAACGCCATTAGCCGCGACGAGATCTGCTCGCTACACTCGAACGGGTAGTTATTTAGGTAGATGACCGCGTCGGTCAACTCCTGCAATTGAGTGGACGCGGTGGTGACCTCAAGTCCGCCAAACCCGGGAAGCGCATCGACGGGAGCCTTTACCGGTTGCGCGATGTTGCCTCGATCGATCGTTCCGTAGGTCGCGAATGCTTCCGTCGTTGCGGGCGTGTAAACGGGCAGCGATATCTCGGCCGCGTCGGTCAATGCGCCCGCGGTGGTCACGACTTGAAAACGCGCCAACCCGGGTAAGGCCGAGGTAACCGGAAATCGCACTTCGACGCGGTCGTTGGCGGGGATCGTCACGCGGCGTCCCGCCCCCGCCGTCAACTCGGCATTGATCGCGCGCACTGCTACATCAACGGACATCGGTTGATCGGTCTGGTTCTGCAATACGACCGGCAGTTCCGCGCGGTCGCCGAAGTTCAAGAACCGCGGCGCTGACGGCCGCGCCATCAACTGCTTGCGCGCCGTGATGACCGAGGTGCCCCACCCCGCCATCGTCCCCTCGGAAACGGAATAGGCCAAGATCCGATATCGCGTCAGATTGTCCGGCAGTTTCACCTTTACTTGCGCCCGTCCCTGCGCATCGGTCGGCACCGAGGCAGCAAAGGTGGCGAGAGCGTTGAAATTCCGCCGGATCTCGACTTCCGAGCCTCCAGAAAAACCGATCGAATACTCGGTCGAAACGTTCGTACCACTCGTATTACTCGTGGTATCTAATCCTCCATACCGACGTGCGAGTCGGATCAACCTTAATGGGTCACGTCCGTTCAGGCTTATCTCGGTAGTATTTATCGCTGATCCGCCAGATTCGATGGTGACGATCGCATTCGGTGCGTGCTTCAGTTGCTCGACCGCCTGTGGGTCTAGCAGGCGGACCAACCCGCGCGAATGATGATCGCCGACGTTCGCATCGCGATCGGGATAGAAAATGTCGAGTGGGTCCTCGAATCGATATCCGGCCAGTGCCAATACTGATTCGTCCACCACCACGACCGCCGTGTCGGTACCGGCGACACCCTTTCCTTGCGCATCCGTTACCAGAACATCCACGGTGGTTTCGCCGCCGGGTTCCAACATCGCATCGCGTGGTGTCGCCTCGACCTTCAAACGGCGCTTTGTCGGCGGTATGTCCAAACGCAATTCCCCCGTGGCGTAAGCCGTGCGCGACGGCAGGTCGGGACGCGCCTGGCCGTCATCACCTACTCGGGGTGCGGTACCGACCAGATCGACTTGAACCTGAACATTGGGCGTCATGCCGTCTTCGATTGGAATGCGCAAGGTGTAGGTGCCATCTTTCATGGTGAACCGTTCAGTGCGCAGCAAACCCGAACGGCGCAAGGTCATCACGCCTTCGGCCGCGCCAAAAGGGGATTGAACCAGCACTTCGGCTACGTCGCCGCCGGCGTAACTCTTTCGATCGGGGATCAGTTCAACCGTTTCCTGCTCGATACCGTGCGGGGCCGAGTGCCAACCGCCCGCTACCCACAGCGTCAGTTCGGTCTCATTCAGGCGCCCGCGGTCGTCATGTATTTGCGCGATCAGGCGGTATTCACCGCCGCCTTTGGTGGGGAATCGCACACTGATCGCGTCGCTTGCGCTTTTGACGGTTTGTTCTTGCGCATCGACCTCCTTTTCAACCCATTCGCCCGATTCAAACAAGCGATCCTGGCGCACCAGCCGGAGTTTGATGTCTCGGCCGGACACGGTTTTGCCGTCGAGGTCGGTGGCGATCAGCGACAGGTCAAACGGTTGGCCGGCCTGGACAAACGTACGGGCGGACTTTACGCCAACATATACGTCGGCCGGATGGACCAAGATCCACCAGCGGTCGGACAGGGATTGTCGGTTCACGTCTTGAACGGTGGCCTCGACCGATACGCGCGAGGGGCGGGCGGGCCGGACCCCATCAAAATCCACCCGCAGGTTGTGTGCGCCTTTGCTATCTGTTTTGCCTTTGAATTCTTGCTCGTCGGAAGTGTTTTCCGAGTGATACCGCTCAATCCACCAGGGAAAGAATTTCCCGAAGACAAAATCCTCGCGGCCCGGCGGGGTGTAATTGGTGGGTTCCGCAGCCACCGTCCAATCCACTGCGGTATTGGCCAAACCACCGCCGGTATAGTACGCGGCTTTTGCAGTAAAGTTGGCGGAGGAGCCGACCAGGTAAGGCCCTTCCGAGATCGCGGTTTTGATCTCGAATTCCGGCCGGCGAAATTCTTCGACGCGGAAAGTATGCTGAAACGAATCGCTAGAGCTTGCGAGCGTAAGCTCCAACTCTGCGCTGCCGAGATTCATGTTGGCGGGAAGCTGTAGCTTGAGATCGAATCCCGCTAAAGGATTCAGCGTCGTGGATCCCTTGGTGATCTCGTTCCCGCGCGCATCCGTCAGCGTGTAATTCACCGTATCGCCCGCCGTTGGCCACAGTTCAGTGTCGCCCGTCGGGGTTAAGCGCAAGGTGCGGACCCAACCCTTTACGCTGACCTCTTCGCCGGGCCGGTACAATTTGCGATCGTCAAAGACCCACCAGCGGGTGGAATCGGTCCCTTGATAGGGTCGCCAACTATTGCTGCTGTACCCGTCCGGCAAGAACGCCAGGTCGTTACCGCGCCGGGCCACCAGTATCGCAAGCTCATTCGGGTCGGTTGAAAGAGTCGCTCGGTCCAGATCGAAACGGGTCAAACCATTTTTATCCGTTACGGCCTTTTCGGTGTAGGGCCGGGCTTGAACCTCTACCCCCTTGATCGGCTTCCCATCAAGCAACGAGTTGGCCCAGGCGTATAATTGGGTGTTGTCGGCGAATGCGTCCAAACCAATATCGGTTGCCTGAACCCAGGCTTCGATCGGGCCGCTTTGTGAGTAGGCATAGATACGCATGGGCGTTTCCCGTCCGCCGCCTGGCTCAACCGCCTCGACCTGCACAAACACCTGGCCGTAGCCGACTTTTAACGCCGGTGAAAGATCGATGGCCGTTTCGGTCAGTTCATCCAGTTTCGGGTTCAGCTCTAACACGCGATCGAATACGATCGTACCCGGCGGTGCAGGTATCACCTTTCCGAGGCGATTCTGTTGTGCTGACCGATAGGCCTGATACCTGGGCCAATCGTCGGGTGTAACCTGGTAGAGCTTGACGTGGATCTGCCGGTAGTTGAGGTTGAATACATTGAACGTGCGTTTCACTGCTGGATCAAGAATAAAAAATTCTTGATTCAGCGAGAACAGCCTCGGCGGTGCAGTGGTCATCGCAAATTTGAACCGGTTCTCGCCGATCAGCGATTGTCCGGCTTCGTCCCTAAGCGAACGGTCCAAGGTCACCGTGTATTCCGTATTGCTTTTCTTTAGCCCTTCGATACTGATCAGACTTCCCGAGGCGCCGATCTTGACGCCGGGTATTGCGGGCGTGATCGAGACCAGACCAGGTTGGAAGGCGTTGGAATCGATCTGGTTATTGGTGGTTAGGTAGAGTTGTTCGTAAGGCGAGCAGCGGGCCTGGATACAGATAGTAGTGTTCGTCACCTGGAAAGGGGCCAAAGTCTTAAACTCAAACCGTTGGTTGACCAACGTTTCTCCCGGCCCTTCAGCCGAAACTATGCCGGCGGTCAAAGAGATCTTAACTAGGGCATCGGCGGGCAACGCTTCTTGGGTAGAGCCATTGGTGCTGACCGCGCGAAAGGCGAGCCAGCGTCCATCGGTCGCCTCTTTGACTAATTGACTGACCGCACGATCGGCGGCGATCTCTTGGTCCGTTGCGCGACGTGTCCTGATCACCTTACCTGCGGCTTGTAGGTCGATCTTGGACAGGGTCTGTTCGACATCGATCCGCTGATCGAACTCCACGAACATCAGGGTATCGCGCCGCTGGCCAACTTTGGTCGGATAGTTCAATTTGACCCGTGGCGATGGGGTGGCAAAGGTGAACGTTCTCGCCTCGGTCAAACCGTTACCGAACACTGACTTGGTTCCGGCGGGTATTGTGACCGTGTACTTGGTCGCCATCGGGAACCGGCCGGCGTCGGCCTCGGGCTGAAAGACCAGGGTTTGAGTACCGAGCCAGCGCCAGCGGCCTTTTGGTTGCGGCGTCAAGGTGACGGGAACCTGGGCGGCGGCTTCCTCTTGGGACGAGACCGCTATCATCGGCTGCGAAAATGTAATGCTGACCATCGGCGCCAACTCGACCTCGCCGTCCGGCGAAACGCGCAGGATTTCCAATGGCGCCATGGTCGGGGCTACCACGGGTGGGCCACCTGCGGCGGGCGCCGTAAAGGCGGCTTCGATGATCTTTCCCGTACGCGGCGGTAATAGCGTGCGGGCAGGGAACTTGAACTCCAGAATATCGCCTGCGTTGGGCGTAAAAGCGGGTAGGCGCGCCAACAACTTCTGCGTATCCGCCTCGGACAAGTTCGTCGCCGTCACGATCGGGCTGGGCGTAGGCTTTTCGATCGGCGTGACGCCTTCGCTCAAGCGAAAGCGTAGCCCAGTCTCTTCTTCATCCGGCGTGTCGGACTGGCCGTTCGCAACAAAGCCAGGCGAAGGCGCAATGGCACCGAGCGTAAAAGTGAGCAAGAGCAGACGCACTATGGCGTTTCGAAGATTCATAAGATTTTGTAAACTCGATCGTAATACGAGGGAATCAATGCCGGGTATCAGTCACTGTATAGGTATAGCTAATTGATGCATCTGGGCCAAGGGGGGTTGTATTAGGTGGATCGTTACACCTGGTTGAGGTGTTTCTTTCCCGACCAACAGGCTTGGTTCGGGTTACATTTTGAATATCGGACCAACGCTAAGGAAAGCCACTGTCTTAGACAAGAATCGCGTAGAACTGGGAGCGCGGGCGTCCTCGCCGGCGAAGCCCGTAAGGGCTAACGTAAGCCGTCGTTCAACGTAATGAACACGCGCTGCGTTGGCGGCGTTGGCGCGTGCTTAACGCGTACGCGGCAATACACTTGCGTTTTCGCGCTTTGCGCTCACCGCCGGCGTGGACGCCCGCGCTCCCAGTTCTAGCCGCTCGTTCCGACAATCGAGTGTTTTCCTGTGCGTTGGCATGTTGCCGCGTTGTACTGCGAGTATTGCCTGTCCAATCGCATGTTTCGAAATTGCCAAACTATTCGATCCGCACTTTATCGCTATGGCCGCGGCCGAAGGTTTCGGGAGCATACATCTCTTCCGCTTTCGTGGGCGGCACAACGAATAGTCCTAGCGTCGTGGCCCGGGCGAAATAGGTGTACGCATGCACACCTTCCCATAAGTAGGAAGTGAAAGCCTCGATCCGATCGTCGCGCAGGTTCTGGTGGTCATACCAGATCGAACGCCAATACCAATAATTGCGACCCTCGGTCTCGTTGTCGTCCGGCAGCGCTTCGGTCGTCTTCAATTCCGGATTCAGCACTTCCAAACCAGCCGGGAGCGGATCGACCAATGCGACATGATAACGCCGCGCCGGGTTCGACATAGACAAGCGAACGCGCACTCGCGCGCCGGCTTTGATCACCCAGGTTCCGTCCGGATCGCGGCGCACATCGGCCGGACTATCGATCGCTTCGTAAACCCGGTCGACCTTAAAACCGTAGTCGGCGGCAGCGAGTTTTAGATCCCTTGGCGCGTAACGGGTGCCGATGCGGTAGTAGAGCCGGCCTTCGCCTTCCTTGGCGATGGTCAGGTTCGCTGGACCGGCCGCGGTTTTTTCCGCCAACGCCGCCATCGGCAGATTCAATTGCTGCCGGTCGGTTGAACGGCCTTTGTACGTCTGGTCGCCGGCGTAATCCTTGCCCAGCCAAACCCGCGCGACGAAATTGGGTTCGATCTTTTCATAGGTGTTGAAGTACCGATCCAGCGCCAGCAGGATGAAAGCGTTCTCCTGGGTGTTGTGCCAGTGACCTTTCTCGCGGCCATTCAACAGTCCTCGCACTAGTTTGGGGATCAGATCGCTTTTTGGTTGGTCACCGATCAAGGCTTCCAGCAGGATCCCATCGGTGCGACGATCGGAATAGAGAATGGTGTAAGCGCCATCACTATAATTTTCGGCGAAATGGGCCGCACCGGCGGTCTCGGTCACGCGGTTGTTGATGCTACGGCGGATAAGTTGAACTTCATTGGACAGCGACGGATTGGCGGACAGCGCTGGCAAGATCCAGCCTAAGGATTCGAGCGAGAGCTTCTCAGCCCCGCCCGCATCCGCGATAAGTTTCAACGCCTTGGCCGAATCGGTGTCCTTCATCAGATCGCGCACGTAAAGCGCGTACGCTTCGATCGCCCACCGTGATTCGTCGCTATATTCTTTCGGGATCTGGTCCTCGATATTCTTAAGGTAATATTTCGAGCTGTTCAGCATGTCTTCGGGAACGACAAAGCCTTTGCTTTGCGCCCTTATCAATGCATGCGCAACGTGAACGGAAACATACGGATTCGATGGAGCGTCCTTGCGCCAGAAGTCGAAACCGCCATCACCGTTCTGCAAGCCTTTCAATCGCTTGATGTCGATATCGACGGAGGCCTTCATTTCTTCGGGCGAGGGAAGCCCCTCCGCTTTGAACGCGGTCAACACGTCTTTAAGTGCGGCCAAGGCGAGCAGTCGCGACGAGATCTGTTCACTGCATTCAAAGGGATACCGAACCAGATAGATCACCGCGTCGGTCAGCTCTTGCAATTGCGTTGACGCAGTCGTGACTTCCAACCCGCCATAGCCGGTAACCGCATCCGCCGGGGCTTTGACTGGTTGGGCTATGCTGCCTTGGTCGATAGTGCCGTAGGTGGCGAACGCCTCGGTCGTGGCCGGGGTGTAAACAGGCAGCGAGACCTCAGCCGCGTCGGACAGCCGTCCGCCCGCAGTCACGATCTGGAAACGCGCCATTCCGGGCAATGAAGCCGCCACGGGGAAGCGTATTTCAACGCGGTCGTTGGCCGGCACGGTTACCGTGCGGCCCGCGCCGTCGGTTATTTCGGCATTAGTGGCACGTACCGCAACATCAACTTGAATTGGTCGGTTGGTCTGATTTTGCAGCACCACCGGCAGTTCTGCTTTATCGCCGAAATTCAGGAAGCGGGGCGCCGACGGGCGCGCCATCAACTGTTTTCGTGCAGTGATCGCCGATTCACCGGTCCCGGCAAAACGTCCGCCGGCGACCGCGACCACCATCACGCGATACCGGGTCAGATTGTCGGGTAGTTTTACCTTGATGTGGGCGCGGCCGCGCGCATCGGTCGGAACTGCGGCAGCGAAGATGGCCAGTGCGTTAAAGTTAGTGAGGAGAGCGATCGGTGTGTTAGCCGGTTCGGTTGTACCGCTCTTGGTTATAACGTTGATATTGCCACCCGCAAACCTAATCAGGCCGAACTGGCGGGTTGGGATGGTTCCAGGAGCGGAAACGTACAAGTTCGACAACTGACGGCCGTTGATCGGAAGGCTGCTGATCATTTCAGAGGAAGCGTTTACTGAGTACAACGTGTCATATGCGTTTATTTCTGCCGCAAGCCGCTCGACCTCCTTCGGGTCGGCGAGCTTCAGCCTTGGACGTAGTCGCAAGTCCGCCACACCTCCATCACGATTCGAATAAAAGATGTTCAGCGGGTCGGTCAATCGGTAATCCGTCAAGGCCAACACCGCTTCATCTACCACGACCACCGCGGTTTCCGCGCCGCGTACAGCTTTGCTGTCGGAATTCTTAACGACAACATCGATAACCGTTTCTTTGCCTGGTTCCAAAGTGCCGTCGCGTGGTGCGGCGGTGACCGACAACTTCCGTTTTGCCGACGAGACTTCCAGATTCAATTCGCCCGAGGCATAAGCCGGCCGTTTGGGTAGATCGGCGCGGGGATTACCGTCGTCACCATTTCGCGGTTGTTGGCCGACCAGATCGACCTGTACATGAAGGTTCGGCGTCATCGCCTCCTCGATCGGAACCTTCAACGTGTATGACGACATATCCATGGTGAACCGGGCAGATTTCATTAATCCCGACCGACGCCAGGTAACGACACCTTCGGCCGGCGTGAACGGCGACTGAACCAAGATCTCGGCCACGTCGCCGCCGGAATAGGTCCGGCGGTCCGGAATAAGTTCGACTTTTTCTTGCGAGATATTGCGATTCGGCGGTTGGTTTCCGCCCGCGACCCACAGCGATAGTTCCGTCTCGTTCATCCGTTCCTGGTCGTCGCTAACCTCTGCCGTTAGTCGATATTGGCCACCTTTGGTCGTGGGGAAACTAAAGGGAACCGAATCGGCGCCGCTCTTGATCGTCTGTTCTTGTATGTCGGTCTCGGTTTGGATGTACGCGCCGCTGGCGTACACATAATCCCAGCGCGACAACCGCAACTTGATATCGCGTCCGGCGACGGCCTTACCGTCAAGGTCAGTAACGATCGCGTCAAGCTTGAACTCTTCCCCGGCTTGAACAAAGGTACGAGCCGACTTCAATCCAACGTAGAGGTCCGCCGAGTGGACCAGAAACGTACTGTTGGTCGCGAGTGTCTGACGATTCACGTCTTGAACACGAGCTTCGGCCGTAACCGATGACGCGCGCGCGGGCCGTACCCCGTCAAAATCGATCCGCAAGGTGTGGTCACCGTCGGCGTTGGTTCTCCCCACAAACTCCTCCCGCGACGTTTCCGACTCATATGGACGGGCAAACCACCACGGATAGAATTTGCCGAAGGTATAGTCCCCCCGGTTTGGCGGCGTGTAATTGGTCGGAATGGAACGGACGGTCCATTTGACCTCGGTATTGGCCAGCCCGCCGCCGGTGTAGTAGACCGCGTTCATTTTCACCGTAGCGTTGGAGCCGATCAGATGCGGTCCTTCGGACGATTCAGCCTTGATCTCGAATTCGGGCCGGCGAAATTCTTCTACTTTGAACGTGTGAGTGTACTCGTCCCCTTCATCTTCCAGTTCGAATTCGATCTTGGCCTCACCCAGATTCATCGTCGGCGGCAGGGTGAGCTTAAGGTCGAACCCAGCCAAAACGTTCAGGTTCACCTTGCCTTTGGTGATCTCGTTATCCTCGGAATCCTTGAGCGTATAATTGACCCATTCGTCTTCGTCAAATTTGAATAACTCAGTGTCACCGCGCGGCGTCGTGTTAATTCGGCGGATCCAGCCTTTTACGGTTACTTCCTCGCCGGGCCGGTACAATTTGCGGTCATCAAATACGTACCAGGTAAGGGTGTCGGCCGATCGCGCCGAGAACCAGGTGTGCGGATCGCTATTGAAATAGGTCTGTTCGTACGTGTACGGCAGAATGGCGACGTCTTCGCCGCGCCGTGCCACCATAACCGCCACGTCTTTTGCCTCCTGCGCCCGGTCCGGCTTGTCAAAGCGCGCTAACCCCTGTGCATCGGTGGTGCCCGACAAAGAGTCGGGCAAAAGTTGGACTTGAACTCCCGAGAGCGGTTTGCCGTCGGTCAACGAATTGGCCCAAGCCAACACGCTCATATTGTCGGCAAACGCATCGACGGCCATATCCGTGACCTGCACCCACGATTCGACGCGCGTGTCTTGATATCGGCGCCCCGAATACACTTTTACGGGGGCGGATTTTTCTTCGATCGGATCGACTTGCAAAAACACTTGTCCGTAACCGTTAGTCAATGCGGGCGAAAGTTCGATCGCGGTTTCCATCAACTCGTCGGGCTTGATGGCGAGGTCCATTACCTGGTCGAAAACGACCGTGCCCGGTGGACGTTCTGTGTTCTCGGTTGTGTGGTAATGGCTATATTGAAATTTGCGGAATTGGGTCCAATCGGTCGGAGCGACTCTCGAGAGACGCACACGGACCTGCCGATAGTTGACGCTGTAAATGCTAAAGGTTTTTTTGACGGCCGGATCCAAAACCAGGAAGCCATTGTCCGTCGAGATCAGTCGCGATTCGGCGGGCCGAACGTGAAAGGTCGAGGTATTGCGTCCGGTTAACGTCTGCCCATAGATATCGATCAATGATCGATCGACTGTCACGGTGTAATCAGTATTACTTTTCTTCGAGCCGTTTATGAGTATCTCGTTATAGCCAAAAGTGATCTGCATATCGGGGATCGTTGGCGTCACCGTCACCTTTGAAACGGGAAAGTTGTTAACATTGATCCCGTTGCTAAAACCGACTTGCAGCGCTTGGAATGGAGGAACGGTGTTTTGGTCAAGGACCTCAGAATTAGTAATGCGCAAGGCACCATAGGTGGTGAACGTTAATTCCTGGTCTTTTAGGGTCATTAACGGACCTTCGGCCGAATTAGTCCCCGCCGGTATCATGAGTTTGACCTCGGTCGCGATGGGGAATACGTCCTTGGTCGCTCCGGTCGCATCGACCGCGCGCAATGCCAGCCACCGACTCGGTTGCGCTTGCTTTACATAATTTGCCACCGAGCCATTGGCGGCGATCTCGACGGGTGTGGCATTACGCAGGTGTACGCCATTCGAGGCGGGTTGCAACCTGATCTGCTCTAAAAGCCGCGCGGTATCAATGCGCTGATCAAATTCCAGATACATCAGCGGATCGCGCGGATTTCCACTGCTGTTACCCGGATAGAACGCCGTGAGGGTGGGTGCTGGGGTCGCAAACTTGATCGTCCGAGTTTCGGCCAGCCCATTGCCGAATTTCGATCTGGTTCCCGAGGGTATGGTCAGGGTGTATTCGGTCGCCATTGGAAGGCGGCCACCTTCATCCGTGGGCTGAAACATAAGGGTTTGCGTCCCCAGCCAGCGCCAACTGCCTTTTGGTTGCGGTGATAGGGTCACCGGAATCTGGTCTGCGGCTTCGCTTTGCGATGAAACATCGACCATTGGCTGGGAAAAAGTGATCGTGATCGCCGTCGCCAGTTTTACCGGACCTTCGGGCGAAACACGCAGCACTTCCAACGGCGCCATTGTAGGCGCCGCGACGGGCGGCCCTTCTGCGCCCGGCGGCGCAAACGCGGCCTGTATGACCTTCGCTATTGCTGGTGGCGGCAAGGAACTTTCGCGTAGCTTAAAATCGACTTTATCGGTCGGTAGACTCTGAATGGCGGGTAATCGCGACAACAATTGTTGTGTCCGGAGGTCGGACAAATGTTTCGCCACTACGGGCGGTTTGGCCGCCGGAGTCGGCGTCGGCGCCGCGCCTTCGCTTAACCGAAAACGCAACCCGTCTGGGCTTTCATTCGCGGGCGTTTCGGTTTGACCGTAGGCAATAAAGCCCGCAGAAGGCGTGATCGCCGTAAAGGAGAAAGTGAGCAGCAAAAGGCGCACTACGGCGTTTCGAAGATTCATGTGTTTTTGTTAACTCGTTCGTAATAAGAGGGAAACTATGCCGGGAATTAATCGCTGTTTAGGTATACTCAATTGATGCGCGTGGACCAAGCGAGGTTGTATGGGGGACCGGTTCGTAACCCATTGTTCAGATGGATCTCTAGGTTGGTTGGCCCGATCCGGTGTTCAATTTGAATTCCCGGCCAACGTTAGGGAAAACCACGAAGGTAACTTTAAAGGGCGTGAAACTGGGAGCGCGGGCGTCCTCGCCGGCGAAGCCCGAAGGGCTAACGTAAACATT
>JBDSEC010000046.1:0-3638 GCA_039920205.1 Pyrinomonadaceae bacterium | reverse complement strand
CCGTGGTGCTGCCTACGCTGATCGGTTGCGCGGTGTGGGCGTGGGGATTCCGGCGAACCAGTCGACCATTGGGACCGGAAAACTAAAGTTTGTGTCGAGCTAGACCGAGAATATCCGTTGACAATTGGCTAAGTCCGGCTTAACGTTTCCGGTATCATGGAATTAACCGTGGTTGATGGACGCCTTAGTTTGTCCTGGATGCCGATATAGTGGGGTCGGTCGGGGCTTTTTGTGACGCCGGTTGCCTCCGGTTAATAAGTCACTATTTTTAACATTGCGCATTTTTCTTTTTCGGCCGGTAGTTCTTCCTGGCTTGCTACTCGCCGCTGGTCTTTAGACATTTTCGCCGTGTTCGATCGCGGCGAGCTATCCGTTAGTCACAACTCAAGGAGCGATCTGGTCATGAGAAAATTGTTTGGATTTGCCGCATTTGCGGTCGTTATGTTGGGCGCGTCAATGACGTCGCGCGCTGAGACCTTTACTGCCTATCTAACGCCAGCACAGGAAGTTCCCGCCGTGGCATCGACCGGCAGTGGGAGGGCGGTCGTTATCTTAAACACGGCGGGGACCTCCATTGACTGGAGCGTGACATTTACCGGACTTACCAGTGCACAGACCCTTTCACACATTCATGGACCGGCGGCGGTGGGTGCAAGTGCTGCCGTGCTGATCAATTTTGGAACGGTTGGTGGCACCTCTGGCACCATCAGCGGAACGTCCGCGATCACGCCTACTCAGGTCGCACAATTGCGCAGTGGCTTACACTACGTGAATATCCATAGCGCAAATTTCGGAGGCGGTGAACTCCGCGGACAATTGGCCAAGCCACGACCGGTGGACTATGACGGCGACGGCCGCAATGACCTGAGCGTTTTGCGTTTTCCGAACGTGGCCCCGCCAGGCATAGCGCAGATCACTTATTACAATTTGTTGAGTTCTGGTGGTACCGCTGCAGTTATCTTCGGTGACGCTAACACCGATTTCCCGGCGCCGGGCGATTATGATGGCGACGGAAAAGGCGACGTTTGCCTTTATCGCGACGGCGCGACCCCGGGCGCTGACAGTTATTTTCATTTGATCAATAGCTCGACCAACACCTACCAGGCGATCCGTTGGGGCGTTGATGGCGATCAACCGGTCGCGCGCGATTACGATGGCGATGGCAAAACAAACTTTGCCATATTCCGTGTCGGCGCTAATCCGGGCGATCAAGCATTTTTTTATTACCGAACGGCGGCCGGGGCCCAAGTTTCGATCCCCTGGGGTACGACCGGCGACGGCGTCAATAATTTTGATACGCCGGTGCCCGCCGATTATGATGGCGACGGAAAGGTTGATGTGGCCGTTTATCGGTTTGCCTTAAGTCCAGCAAATACTTTTATCATCAAACGCAGCTCAGATGGCGCCGTGGTGTTCCAGACCTGGGGCAATTTCAATACGGACTACATTCTTCCGGGCGATTACGATGGGGATGGAAAGTCCGATTTCTGTGCCGCGCGAACCGGTGCCCTCTCGACTTCGCCATTAGTTTGGCAAATTCTGCGTAGTTCGGATAACGCCGTTACGTTTCGAACCTTTGGCATTACGTCGGACTTACCTACCCAGGGTGATTACGATGGTGACGGAAAGGCCGATATCTCGGTTTATCGCCCTGGCGCCGTCGCCGGTGCTCAGAGCATTTTCTATGTTCACCGGAGCTTCGATAATGTTGACACGGGTACGGGATGGGGCAATCGGGGGGATTTCCCGGTCAATAACTTTGACGCGCGTTAGTTCAACCCTTTAATAAATACCGAATCGATCGGCGTTGGATCACGGGCGGTGCTTCTGATTGAGGCGCCGCCCGTTTTTTGTACGAAAGTGCACACAAATCCTTTTGCATTCGGACAACCGCAACATCAATGCATCGCCCCCATAACCACCCGTGATCAAATTTCGTCAACACTGATCACGGCATTCAAGCAAGTCGAATCAATCTGAATGTACAGTGATTTGAACGATAGACAATCGGGTTAAAAGGGGGAGAACACAATGAAGAACAAATTTACCAGGCAAATGTTAATGGTTGGTGCAGCGATCCTGTTTGGCATTTTCGTGTCGGCCGCGCCAATGATGGCCCAAGATCCAGTGGGCAAAGGCAAAACGATCGCGCCGCCAGAAACGATGGCTCAAACCATGACCATTAGCGGGCGGGTAACGGCGGCAAGTGAGTCAAGCATTACCGTCGTTGACGATCAGAAGGTGGAGCACACGGTTACCATCAGCGCAAATACAAAAGTAACCAAAGCCGGTAAAGAAGCCGTCGTCGCCGACGTAAAATCGGGAGATGCAGTGGTAGTCGTTGCCAACCAGGGTGAAGGTGAGTCGATGACCGCGGTATCGGTTGCGGTGACTTAGCTGGCCGCCGCCGACACCCTAGCAAATCCAAATCAATACATTTTATAAATGTTGATCAAAAACGGGATGGACCGAGCGGGCCGCCCGTTTTTATTTTCGGCGATGTATGCATTCAATTTTGCCTTTTATTTTAACTACCAAACCGCAACCGCGAATTCGCGCGCGCTCGTTCGGCTTCGGCTTCCCGATCTCGCGGCTCGGCGTTGGTGACCAGGTTCGCAAGCACTTCTTCAGCCGCCGCGGCGACTCGCTCGATCGCTATATCGAACGCGGCCTCATTGGCTTTCGACGGCTTGTTGAATCCGGATAGCTTTCGCACAAATTGCAACGCCGACGCCCGTACCTCGTCCGAAGTCGCAGGTGGTTCAAAGTTGAAAAGAGTTTTGATGTTTCTACACATGTTCTAATTCTCAATTCCCCAACGCGGCCATTAGCGACCGAGCTTTAACCATTGATTCATCATATTCGGCTGCCGGTTCGCTATCGGCTACGATGCCGCCACCAACGTTGAATTTCGCGATTCCCTTCCGGATCGTCATCGTACGGATCGCTACGTTTAGATCGGCCGTTCCGTCGAATCCAAAATACCCGATCGCGCCCATTGACAGACCACGCGGCGACGGCTCGAGCTCGTCAATTATTTCCATTGCGCGGATCTTGGGCGCGCCCGTTATCGAGCCACAGGGAAACGCCGCGCGGAGCAGATCGCTCATCCGAACATTAGGCCGCAAATTCGCCCTTACCTTTGATACCAAATGAAATAGCGAGGGATGCTCCTGAAGGGTAAACAATTCTTCGACCGTCACAGAGCCAAACTCCGCCACGCGACCTAGATCATTCCGTAGTAGATCGACGATCATAACGTTTTCGGCCCGATCTTTTTCACTGGCCAACAACTCGGCACGCAACTTGACATCGCCGTCTGCCGTTGTTCCGCGCGGCCGGGTTCCCTTGATAGGCCAGGCTTCCGCGACGCGGCCATCAGTAGAATCAGTGACGCGCACAAATCGTTCGGGCGAGCCGCTAATGACCACGTCCGATGTACGGCGAATAAATGCACTGAACGGCGCCGGATGTTCACGCCGAAGACGGAGAAAAATATCTTCGGGCGCAGCATCGCCGATCGTCGCCGTGAATTGTTGGGTTAGGTTGGCCTGGTAAATGTCACCCGCGGCGATGTGATCCTTGATCGCGCTCACGGCAGCCTCGTATTCAGCCTGCGTAAGATTCGAGGTGAGCGA